>JABEVM010000137.1 GCA_013041585.1 Chlamydiota bacterium | reverse complement strand
GTTTTTTATAGCGATAAGAATCTGCCCTTTTGGCAGGGCGGCGCTACCTGGGTTGACTCCTCGGGGGATGCCTTAGTTCAATCTTCCTTCATTCAGATAAAAAAGAGATTTCAGAAAGAAAAATATTTGCCCTTTTATAAAAAGCAAGAAATTCTTCTTCATGAAATGTCTCATGGGATTCGTATGGCTTTTACAGAGCCTCGCTTTGAAGAAGTTCTCGCCTATAGAACTTCAAGATCCTCGTTTCGAAGGTTTTTCGGCCCCGTTTTTCGGACCTCAAAGGAATCGTATCTCGTAGTTATCTCGTTTTTGCTTTCTTTTTTGCTACAAGTGGGCTTCCTTTTCTATTCATGGCCTGATCTTCTTTATATTCTTAGTTTTCTCCCTTTTGCTCTTATCGGATTTTACCTCTGCAGGCTCTGTTTTACGCAGCGCATCTTTTTGAAGTGTCTGCAAAAAATGGAAAATCTACTGCCTAAATCGAAAATATTTCCCTTTGTTTTTTGTTTAACAGATAAAGAAATCGACATGTTTAGTAAGAAGTCTTTAGAAGAAATCCAGGACTATATTCGAGAAGAGAAGTCATTGAGGTGGAGACAAATTCGTCTATCAAGACTTTAACTTTGCTTAAGGGTTTTTCCTTTTATAAAATATCTTCTTTGCGAGGCTTTGGGCTTTTGCAGCTGTTTTCGATATTTTGCGATTGTTCTTCTAGCGCAGATAATCCCTTGCTGGCTTAATTTTTCAGCTAAGGCTTTATCGGAGAGGGGCGCAATTTTGTCTTCATTTTCGAGCATTTTTCGAAGGATTTCTTTTGCTGACTGGGTAGATACTTTTTTCCCAGACGGGGCCCGTAAAGAATTACTAAAAAACTTTCGAAGAGGAAAGACTCCATGTGGACAGGAAAGATATTTGTCTTTTATGGCTCTTGCGACGGTAGATTCATGCAGGCTAATTTCTTTAGCTACTTCACGTAGAGAGAGCGGCTCAATAGCGGCTTCATTTTCAAAAAAGGGTAACTGCATTTTTACAAGGTACTTTGTTATTTTCTGCAAGGTTTCTGTTCTTTGAGAAAGCATATGCTGTAGCCATTTCCCAGAAAAAAGATATTTCTTAAATTGGTTTTTCTCTTCTCTACTTACCTCAGGGCTATGAAGTAAGGAAGAGTATTTCTCTGTGATGCAAAACTTAGGTAAGGGTTTTGTATTGATCGTTACTTGCCAGTATCCCTTGTCTTTATGCACGAAAACGTCTGGGAGGATCGTGGGAGATGAGGAGTGGATGAAGCAGGCCCCTGGAGACCTATCAAGGCACTTTATTTGATGGTAAACTGCATGTGTAAATTCTTCTTCACTACAGCCGAGAGATTTTTGTATTTTAAAAAAACGATGTTCAAGAAAGTCTGTGAAGTGCGTTTCTATGATTTGATAAGATAGAGATTGCTGCAGGTTTTTGCGAGCGAGCTGGAGTAGAAGGCATTCCTTAAGATCTCTTGCCGCAATGCCTGGAGGATCGAGTGTTTGGATTTTCTTGATGATAGACTCTATGTTTGTTTTGGTGCTTGGAATTGTTTTCAGCACTTCTTCGTCTATTTGAAGAAATCCACCTCCGTCGATGTTCTGTAATAAAAGCTCAGCAATGCGCCTCTCTTCTGGGTCTGAGAAAATCTGGGCTGCTTGCTGGGAAAGGTGGGCAAAAAGAGAGACTTCGTAAGCTGCGATGTTCTCTATTCCAGCCTGTATATTTTCAGGAAATAGGCTATCTGTAAAATTTTTATCTAAACTTTCTAAAACTTCAAAACCGCTTTTTTCGAAATCTAGCTCCAAGGTTTCAGTAAAAGTATCATCGTCCATTTCCATAGTTGTTGTGCAATCTTCAACTTGTTCAAGTAGAGGGTTTTGCGTAATGTTCATTTCTAACCAAGTCGAGAGTTCTACAATGGGCAATTGCAGGATAAAAAATGCCTGTTGCATATTTTGTGATGCAAAAAGATTGGGTCTTTGTTGTAGTATAGCTTTGGTATTCAGCGAGAAAGAAGTAGGGTCCATGGAAGTTTATAATAATATAATAGTTTTAAAGCGATAATATGTTTTTAATTCTTTTCTGATAAATACTGCTTATTAATTAATTAATCAATTTATATGTTTGAAAGAAAAAATATTGCAATATTTAGTTGTATGGGACTCGGAGATGGTCTGATCGCCATGGTTTTGGCAAATAACCTAGTAGCTGCGGGCGCAGCTGTAACTCTGTTCCATCCCTTTCTTGCCTCACTCCAAAGATGGTTTCCAAAAGTAAAAATATCTTCTTTTCCTTCAATAGAAAAGACGGGCGAGATCCTCGCTAGTTTTGACTATTTTTTTATTCTTTTCGAGAAGAGTACTTGGATGCAGAATGTGATGTCCGAATGCGTAAAAAATTATAAATCAAGAACGTATATAATTAATCCGATCGCAACTACGAATACAGATTATCCTTATTGGGAAACGGCAAAATTTACAGGTGATCTCACTTTTGTTCAAAATCTTGAAAATTTTTGCAGAGACATTTTGCATCTGCCTGGCGCGGCTAAAGACAATGGGATCGTAGTGCCGAAAGAGCTGCAGAAACATCGCTATAGCAAAAGAGTGGTCATTCATCCAACGAGCTCTAGAGAAGGGAAAAATTGGCCAAAGGAAAAATATCTCTCTCTAGCAAAGCTTTTGCAAAGCCAGGGGTATGAACCAGTTTTTATTTTCACGAAGGAAGAGAAGAAGCAGTGGCAAGATGAGAAATCTCCGGATTTTACTTCTCTGGATGAGATGACAGCTTATGTAGCGGAGTCGGGTTACATGATAGGAAATGATTCTGGAATCGGGCATCTCGCCTCTTGTTTGGATGTGCCAACTCTTATCATTTGTAGAAGTAAGAAAAATGCGAACTTTTGGAAACCCGGCTGGGCTAGAGGAGTGGTAGTCACCCCCTCTTCTTTAATACCTAATTTTAAAATGCTGCGATTTAGGGATAAGTACTGGAAAAAATGGGTTTCTATAAGCAAGGTTTTTCGAGCGTTTGGGAAGCTAATATCAAACTAAGGACAGTTTCGCAAACTTTGCGACAAGAGACCTCGTTATCGAGTTTTCTGGGAAGAATACATCATAAGTCAGTCCTAAGGATGTGTGATAACACTTCTTCACAATTCCAACGCCAAAATCTTTATGCTTAACCTTAGTACCGATGGGAAATTCCTCTAAATGTTCTCTTTCTTCGTAGCTGACAAATTGAGTTTTTCTAGATAAGAACTGAACATATTCTTTAGGGATTTCTTGCAAAAAGCGACTCGGCTGCATAATTCTTGTAGCGCCCCATAAAAAACGAAGGCGACTTGCAGAGAGGTATAAGTGCTCTTTTGCTCTTGTCATTCCGACATAACAAAGCCTTCTTTCTTCCTCAACTTCTTGGATACTACCTTTGGAATTCATATGCGGGAAAAGATCTTCTTCCATGCCGACTAAAAAGACGACGCGGAACTCAAGTCCTTTGCTGTTATGGATTGTCATCAAGTAAATACTATCTTCTGTAACCTCTTGTCTGTCGATCGCTGATTTCAATGAAAGGTCTTCTAAGAAGCTTGTCATAGAATATTCCGGAAAGTCTTCTTGCCATTCATGAGCTTTAGAAACAAGTTCCGACAAGTTGGACCTTCTTTCTTCATAGGTTTCTGCATCTTCCTTAAGATATTGCAAATAACCGCTTTTTTCCAGGGCGTCTTCGATAATCTGTTCGAGGGAAATTTTTGCCTGAATACGATTTCGCAAATGCAGAACAAGTTCTAAATAAGACCGCAGCCCTTCTGCTTGTTTACTAGATAATTTGGGATCAACCTTCTTCTGAACAATAAGTTCTAGAGTTTGTAATAGGTTTACTTGTAATTCAGAGGAAAGATTTTGGATTTTTTGCAAACAGCTTTCTCCAATGCCCCTTCTTGGAATGTTAATCGTTCGACTAAGCGCTAAGAAGTCGGTGCCGGAGATACAAAATCGTAAAAGAGCCAAAATATCTTTGATTTCCCTTCTTTGGTAAAAAGAAAGTCCACCAATAATCGCATAAGGAATTCTTGATCGCAAAAGAGCATCCTCAAAGACGCGAGATTGAAAGTTCGTGCGATAAAAAATGGCCATTTCGTTTAAAGGAATCCCCTTTTGCTGAAAAAAGAGAATCTTTTCCATAACAAAATCGGCTTCTTGATGATCGTTATCAGAGAGATAGATCCCGATCTTATCTCCCGGGCCAAGGTCGCTCCAGAGGCTTTTTTCAAGCCTTCCTGTGTTTTGGCGAATTAACGCATTTGCTGCATTTAGGATGTTGTTTTGGCTACGATAATTTTGCTCTAAAGAGATAATTTTGGCGCCTGGGTAATCCTTGGAAAAATCAAGAATGTTATTGATATTGGCCCCTCTCCATGAATAAATCGATTGATCAGGATCACCAACTACAAAAATATTATTATGTTTCGCTACGAGAAGCTTTGCGATCATGTATTGAGCGGTATTGGTATCTTGGTATTCATCGATAAGGACAAACTGCCATTTTTTTTGGTATTTTTCCAAAATTTCCGGAAATGAGCTCAGAAGTTTTACAGTCAAAAAAAGCATATCATCAAAATCGATGGCATTGTACTGCTTCAGCTTTTTCTGATAGAGCTCGTAAACCCTGCTGAGTAAAGGATCTTCGTCGGATAACTTGTCAAAATCTAGTAAATTGTTCTTAGCTTGGGAGATTTTGCTGCGCATTTCTTTGAGAAGGCTTTTTTCTTCTTTGCTACCAATCTCACGAAAACATTCCTTGAGCAGCTTTTCTGCGTCATCTTCGTCATAAATAGTAAAATCCGATGTATACCCAAGGGAGGAAATGCACTCTCTAAGAATTCTTGCGCAGAGACTATGATAGGTGCAGGCTAAGATCTGCTTATGAGAAAGGCTTTGAATACGGGTACGCATTTCTTCTGCTGCTTTGTTTGTAAAAGTAACAGCAAGGATCTCTGAAGCTGGCACTCCAAGCTCTAAAAGCTTAACAATGCGGTACGTGACAACCCTGGTTTTGCCAGAGCCCGCTCCTGCAAGCACTAAAAGGGGGCCTTCTAGATGATTTACGGCTTCGAATTGTTGTTCGTTAAGAGATGGCATGAAAGTTTCATCTTCAAGAATTTGTGAGCAAGTATAGAAAAATTTTTACAATTTATCGACCAAATAACTTCTCAATAATTTTTTTAGCTTAATGCTCTTGCTTTCCTTAAGTCTAATTTAACAATTGAATGGCGTCAGTTTTTTTCATTTCTGCTTTTTTGTCACCAAAACTCTTTGGAGTTGCTCGAAAATTTACTAGTAAGTTAAGGTAGTTACTGCCTTTTTAATTTGGACAGATTATGAGAAAAACCAATAGAAAATATTTAATCGGATTGCTCTCAATTTTTTTTGTAGTTGCGTGCAGTCTATTCTTCCTTAAATCGACTAGTAAGAAATCGAAGTCACCTATTACAAATTCATTAAAAAGAATAGCGCTCGCTGATAAAACAGGAATGTTGGTCAGAGAGAAAAATATTTCTATTCGAGGAGTACCACATCCTTATAATCCTTCTATTGTAAACTATGGTGAAGATAAATACTTGATGGTATTCCGGTATGATGTCGCCAAAGAAAAAAATGTGGTCTCCAAAGAAAAAAATGATGCGTCCAAAATGAAGCTCGAGCTTAAACGTAAGCCTAAGCATCCTAAATTTACGCCACGTATGGGAATTGTTGAGCTCGATAAAAATTTTGAACAAACTGAAAAAGAGTTTGTGAATATTGATACAGGGAGCACTCATTCTGAAGATGCAAGACTTTTCGTTTTAAACGGCGAATATTACCTTATCTTCAATGATCGCACCGCTCGCATAAAAGAATTAGACTATAGAGCGATGCATCTAGGTCTTTTAAATACTGATACCTTTACTTTAGAATATATTACGAACCTAGATCAGCAAAATCCTTTTGTGCCTGTAGAAAAAAACTGGGTTCCGATTGTTCATAAACCATCTAACGAAGAAAAGGAAAAGCTTTTTCTGGGATATAGCATTAGCCCGCGTAAAGTTTTAGAGGTGCCAGATCCAACGTCTAATCAACTTACGCATCCCATCTATTCTAAAGTACTTCCCTATGCAAGTTTAAAATGGTGGAAATGGGGCAATCCTCGTGGAGGCACCCCTGCTGTAGAAGTAGGTGGAGAATATCTAGCTTTTTTTCATAGTTTTTTTAAAGACCAAAACCATCCTATCAAATACTGGTATGTTATGGGGGCCTACACGTTCGAAGGCAAGGAGCCTTTTCATATTACACGGTTTTCTAAAACCCCAATTATGTTTAAGACTCTCTATTCAGCACCTATTGATAGCCCATTTGCAGATAAAACAAAAAGAGTTGCCTACCCAAGCGGCTTTGTAAAAGGGATAGAGAATGGAAGGGAAGTCTTTTATGTCTCTATAGGTGAAGATGACTCTAGGTCCAAAATTATCGTTATTGACAAAGAAGCTCTTTATAAAAGCATGAACCCGGTTTCGCTGGAATCTCCTTTCCAAGAAGAAAATGCAGAGAATAAGAAAGTAAAGCAGTGATAGTATATGAGCGGAATTTCTCATTTATGCCGCGATATTGCGCAAGCTTCCCTGCATACTTTATCTTTTGGGGTGGAAGAAAGTTCAAACTCAACTTTTGTGAATGAGGATAAGGATTCTGAAACGGCAGAAATCCCTTCACTTTGGTTGGATGCTGGGAAAAGCCTTAACCCTGCATTTTTCGGCGATAAAGATAATATTGAGACCTTAACTAAATGTTACCAATTTTTAGTCAATCCTCAAACGATAGAGAGATTGAATAAACGCTATCGCGAATTAATCCACATAGATGCAACAATAGATCATATCAATCTGACTTTATACACGATGGGCTATAGAAAAATACCCCGTATTTTCGGTGTACTCGCGATATTCACCCCAGTTTTTGTCCATCTAGGAAAACAGGCTAGGGTAGAAAGTTTGACCGGTCGCTCTGTAGTTTCTTTTTTAGATAAACATACAATCGATCTATGCCAAGGAACTGCGATCGCGACTTCAGTAGCTCTATTGTTTTTTGGAAAAACAGCTTTTGCAAGTACATCCTTACTTTTCTTGAGTGTTGCAGTGCTATATAGAAATCAACTCCTGCCAGATATGATTAGCGAAAAGGTTAGAGACTATGAGTATCTAGCTAAGATAGTGACAGTGCTTGTGTTGGGGGATAATGGGCTGAGAAGGTCAATTCTACCGGCTGTCTTTCTTATGGGAGGTAGGCACATGTATAATAGAACATTTCCTGCCGCGTCATCTTAGCTTTTTGTCAGAATGACCTGATATCCATCTAAATAGATTTTCCAGCCTTGCTGAGTAAGATATTTGATCGCAAGGGCCCCTTTCCCGCCATATGGAAGACCGCAGTCGTTAATCATAATCACACTTTTTTTATGAAGCCTAGGATAGGCTGCTATGACTTCATTAAGGCTGTGCTCTTGAGAAGGTTCGGGATTGCTCGAGTCAAAATCAAAACTATCTAAGTAGAGAAAATCAATAGGTTCGCTAAATTTTTTCAGAAAGACTACTGAATCACTGCGGGAAAATGAAACAAATTTGGAAAATTTTATAACCGATTGACGGGCATTTTTGATTGCTACTTTGTCGATATCCACAGAATACAGTTTAGCTTTTAGAAAAGGAGCTATTTTAGAAAAGATTACGGTTGAACAACCGTCACTGCTGCAATTGCAGGCCCCATTTCTGGCAGTTCCAGTCTCGATCCATGTTTTGGCATCTCTTTCCCGTAATAGGAGCAAACAGGCCTTGAGAGTGCAATATCTTTTGTCTTTAGGGGAAATGTAATCGCCTAAGACCTTTTCAATATTCTGTTCGTAGTCATTTTCTATCGCTGCAATTTTGCTGAGAAAAATAAGCGAAAAAAGCAAGCATGATAAAATTTTTGAGCTCAATTTTAACATGACAAAACCATTTATTATATTTTTAAAATTGCCTAATTGTTAAATAGATAGGATCTCATTTCTTAAAACTAAACAAAAGGAAGATAACTTCCAAGATCATTGTTTTCTTTTAGTATGCGCCTTTGTTGATTATCGAATGGCTTTTCTAGGCTCTCCTTCCCTTATCCCTAGGTTTCCGTAGCGGTGATAATCAGAGCTGACCGCAACTTCTCGTAAATAATGAAGAAGTTCGAATCTACCATTAGCCACTATGGGCAAGCTATTGATAAATGTACCTGATTGACTTGCAGCTAAAACCATGTTTTTAGAAGGTTGCGAAGCAAGGCGTACTCGATTAAAAGCGTGTTTTTGCATTTTTCTGCAGAATTCTTCTTCAGATTCTTGGACAAATTCTAGATGAGGAGAGATGTTTCTCCATGCGGCATTGATAACTAATGGGGTACTTTCTTTGCTGTAGCTCACGATCATGTGACTTTCTGTGGTTAGTACAGCTGAAAAGATTCGAAATAAATCTAAGGGTTTGTCTTGTTTCTGGATGCGAAGAGCCAAATGATGGATGCTTTTAACCTGAAACAAATTATCTTGTCCCAAGATTTTTGTGCAGTCACGATCTCCTCTCCATTTTTTTAACCAATAGGCATAATTAGCTGCGCTTGCGAACCAAGAGCCGAGTTCTTCAGAAGTTAAGTGAATAACTTGTAATAGAGAAGTGAGTTGATTGACGCTTTCAGGTACAGGGCTCTTTTCTTCAGGGAGGTCAATTTGTTTGTAGTGTGCAAATTGAGAAAGATAATTTGGGCCTCCGGCTTTTGCACCATGGCCAAAACTACTTGCTTTACAACCGCCAAAAGGCTGCCTTTTTACAATTGCGCCTGTGACCGTACGATTTATATACAAGTTTCCTGCGTGGATGTGGTGCAGCCATTTTGTGTGCTCTCTTGAATCCAAACTGTGAAGTCCTGCAGTAAGTCCATAAGGAGTTCCATTCGCTAAACTTAATGCATGTTGTAAGTTCCTAGCACGCATGACACCCAAAACAGGACCAAAAAGTTCTGTCTGGTGCATGAAGCTGCCCTCTTCCACTCCAAATTTGATACCGGGCGACCAAAGATTGGGATTGGCAGAGTCTTGTTTTGGCTGGACAAGCCAGGTTTCACCTTTATCTAATGTGGTCAGACCTCGTAGTAAGTGGTTGTTAGGTGTTCGAATTAAGGGAACAATTTTAGAAGAAAAGTCCCAAGCGGATCCTACCTTTAGACTGAGGGTTGCATCGCGAAGTTGTTTTCTAAAATTTGCGTCGTCATAGAGTTCGGCCTCAAGAATCAAGAGGCTCGCAGCGCTACATTTCTGTCCTGAATGCCCAAAGGCGGAATGGATGATGTCCTTAATTGCCAGATCATGGTCGGAGATGGATGTAACAATGATACTGTTTTTCCCGCCCGTCTCAGCAGATAGGTCAAGCCCTGGTCTAAGCGATAAGAATAGTTTTGCGGTTGAGGTAGCTCCTGTGAGGATGATTGCATTTACACGTGGATCTGCGATGAGGTTGCTTCCAATAGGCTCATCGACGCAATTGATAAATTGCAGTACGTGCTTAGGAATCCCTGCTTCCCAAAGAATGTTTACAAGGATCCATCCGCATAAGACTGTTTCAGGTGCAGGTTTAAAAATGACGCTATTTCCCATAGCGAGCGCAGCTAGAATCCCTCCACAAGGGATGGCAACAGGAAAGTTCCAAGGAGGTGTGACAAGAACGACTCCTTTACTTGTCCACTCAATATCCTTATGAGAATGCATTTCAAGCAAGCTTCTAGCGTAATATTCTGCAAAATCGATTGCCTCAGATACTTCTGGATCGGCTTCGGGGACTGTCTTTCCCCCGCAAGCCATCATGCAGCCGAGTAAGTCCGCTCTTTTGAGGCGTAGTTTATGCGCGACATTGGATAGGATTTCAGCTCTTTCTTGGTAGGGTTTCTTAGCCCATTCTTTGCCCGATTCTGTTGCTGTTTCTAAGCAATGCTGTATATCATTTTGCGTTGCTAAAGAGTATTTATAGTACGTTTTATCTGGATAGGCAGGATCAATACCTACTCCTTCAGGATTGTTTTGAGAAATCTCCTTTCCTCCAATGACAAGTGGAATAGGAGGGATGGAGTAATTTTTCCATGCAGAGATCGTGTCATGGATCCACACTCTATTATCATGGCTTGCGAAGTCAGTGTCGGATTCGTTCTCAAAAGGCATTTTAAGTTGAGGTTTTTCAGGAGGAGTATGACGATTTTGAGATCTTCTTCCCTGTATGCTAATTTTTTCCATATTGTCACAGGCAGCTGAAAAAAGAGCTGACTGGATTTCCCATTCTTTAGAATTCGGGTTAAGTCCAAAAGTATGGCGCAGAAAATTTTCTGGTCCCGTATTTTCATCAAGTCTTCGAATGAGATAGGCTACAGCGCTTTGAAAATCTTGCTTTTTCGCAATAGGACAATAGAGGAGTATATCGCCAGTTAATTGCTGCACGGCTCTTCGAATATGGTCCGCCATGCCTTCTAGCATTTCAAAGGCTACATAGGGCTCAATTTCATTTTCCGCTCTAAGCAGCATTGCGTAGCAGATATCAAATAAGTTGTGGCTTCCGATGCCCAAATGAACTGCTTTAACGTTTTCCTTTTGGCAGCCGAAAGTGACCATTTTTTTGAAATTAGCATCTACATCGGATTTAAGCTTATATGGAGCTTGCTCCCAGCCTCGCAAACTGGCTTCAACTTGCTCCATAGCAAGATTTGCTCCTTTAACGATTCTAATTTTAATTGGAGCTCCGCCCGCTGCAACGCGCGCCCTTGCCCAATCAGTAAGTTCTCTTAGAATTTCAAAAGAATTGGGAAGGTAGGCTTGAAGAACGATTCCTGCAGAAAAATGTGTAAATTCGCTTTCATCCAATACTTTTTTAAATAGTTCTTTTGTGAGATGGAGATCTCGATACTCTTCCATATCTAGATTTACAAATTTTGCGGAAGCAGTGCCATCCTCTTTGGTAAAGGTGTTGCTTATGGCAGCCCTGTAAAGCAGGCGTAGACGTTCTGCCAATTGCTCTATGGTATGATTCCATGAAATCAGGTTGATCTGACTGTAGATGGTCGAAATTTTTATGGAGACATATTCTACGTAAGGTTGCTTTAGATCTTGTAAATAGACCGCTAACCTAGACTCCGCTTCTTTTTCTCCTAAAATTGCTTCTCCTAAATGATTGAGATTTAATCGTACTTTTTGGCTTTTGCGAGAATGGATATGGCGAAGTAGAGGTCCTTTTTCACCGGGTAAAATTACATTGGAGGTTTCTTTGCGAAGCATGAAAATGACAAGAGGGACAAGAATGGCAGAAAATATTTTGCCCAGATAAACAAATAACCATAATTGGATTCTCTTAGAAAAGGAGAGGTAACGAGGAATCCCAAATTGTTTTAAAAGATAAATCAATTGATCTGCAACTCGAGCGCTTTTATGGCTGCGAAAACATTGGTCTGTCATGCTTGTTGTGAAAGCTTTTCCCTTTGGGTCGACCATCATTCTTGCAAGCTGGGCTTGCAGGAGCTTTTCTTCTCTCGTTTGCGTGCTATTTGCTTCTTCAAGCACAAAAGCGGCAAGTTCAATCGTTTCCTTTTTTCTTTGTTCTAAATTGAGAGGCTTTCCTTTTACTGCAGCAATCTTTTCCGAGGCTTTTTGAAAATTAAGAGAACTATACTCATATGCCATAAATCTTATGTCCTTCAAGATATCTTTATTTTTTTAATAACAGAAGAAATTAAATAATAAAAACATTTAATTAAAAAATATTTTACGCTTTTTGCGCGTCTTAAAACTTATTTAGCACTCGCTCGTTATTTGTGCTAAAAAATATTTCTCATTTCTTGACAAAAAACAAAAAGATCTCTAGGATGTCAGTCAGTTCAAAAGAAATCTATTTGCAGCAAAAAGGAGTATGATAATGTCAATGGCTCATATTAAACCTCTCGGGAACCGAGTCCTGGTAAAAAGAAGTCAGGCGAAAACGTCTAAAGGTGGAATTATTCTTCCGGATGCAGCTAAAGAAAAACCTAAACAAGGTGAAGTGATAGCAGTAGGACCTGGAAAAATGGATGAAGACGGCACACTTCACGCGATGAACATCGCTGTAGGAGATGAGGTGCTTTTTGGCAGCTACGCTGGAACTGAAGTTAAGTCCGAAAATAAAGATGAAGAATACCTTATTATGTCAGAAGATGACATCCTAGGCGTTCTCGTGCAAAACTAGAAAAGAGGAATCATCTATATGTCCAAAATGTTGCAATTTAACGAAGAAGCCTTGAAGTCGATTTTAAAAGGGGTAAAAACATTAGCGAGAGCTGTGATAGTGACCCTCGGACCCAGAGGTCGTAATGTCGTGATCAATAAAGGGATGGGTTCTCCTCTGTCGACAAAAGATGGTGTAACAGTTGCAAGAGAAATCTCCTTAAAAGACAAATTCGAGAACATGGGAGCGCAGCTTGTCAAAGAAGCGTCCTCTAAAACATCCGATGTTGCAGGAGATGGAACAACTACAGCGATTGTGTTAGCAGAAGAAATTTATAGCTTGGGTGTGAAAAATGTCATCGCTGGCGCAAATCCCATGAGTATAAAAAAGGGAATAGAAAAAGCGGTGTTCGTCATGAACGAGGCTTTAGATGCTCTAGCTACAAAAGTATCTAGACCGGAAGAAGTGACACAAATCGCTACGATTTCTGCAAATAACGATCATGATATCGGGGCAATCATTGGCCAGGCAATGCAAAAAGTTGGGAAAGATGGGATTATTACCATTGCAGCTGCAAAAAGCATTGATACTACATTAGATGTTGTAGAAGGTATGCAATTTGATAAGGGATATCTTTCTCCTTATTTCATCACGAACCCAGAGAAAATGACGGTAGAAATGGAAAATCCGCTCATTCTCATCATCGATAAGAAAGTCTCTTCAGCTAAAGAGCTCGTTCCGATCTTAGAAAAAATCATGGAAAAAGGACAAAAGCCTCTCTTGATTATCGCAGAAGATCTCGATAGCGAAGCACTAGCAACTCTTGTTGTGAATAAATTAAAGGCAGGACTTCCTGTTTGCGCAGTCAAAGCTCCCGCATTTGGCGATCGTAGAAAAGCGATGCTGCAGGATCTCGCAATACTTACAGGCGCTACTGTAGTCTCTGAAGAAGTAGGGCTTAAATTAGAAGATGTAGGCCTAGAAGTTTTAGGTCGCGCTAAGAAAATTAAAGTAGCGAAGGAAGAAACGACTATTATTGATGGTCAAGGAAATAGCAAAGTACTTCAAGATCGTATTGCGCAAATTCGGGCAGAGATTGCAAACACAACTTCTGATTATGACCGTGAAAAGTTAGAAGAGAGATTGGCGAAACTCGTAGGAGGAGTCGCTATCATCAATATCGGCGCTGCTACAGAATCTGAGCTAAATGAGAAGAAAGCAAGAGTAGAAGATGCGCTGCATGCGACAAGAGCTGCTGTTGCCGAAGGAATTGTTCCTGGAGGCGGCGTTGCGCTACTTAGAGCTGTGAAATCTTTAGATAAGCTTAAGCTTTCTGCAGAAGAGATGATCGGTGTTGAGATCATCAGACAAGCAGCGTACGCGCCAGCAAGAGCAATTGCAACAAACTGTGGCAAGCAAGGCAATCTCATTGCTGAGAAGATTTTTGAATCAGAAGGAGCTTTTGGTTATAACGGGCTCAAAGATTGCTTTTCCGATCTTATTGTAGATGGAGTGATCGATCCTGTTTTAGTAACAAAAAGCGCATTAACAAATGCTTCCTCAGTCGCGGGAATTTTGCTCACGATTGCTGCTATGATTACTGATAAACCAAAACCTAAGTCAGCTACTCCATCTATGGATGAGATGGGAGGAATGGGCGGCATGGGTGGTATGGGAATGGGCGGTATGGGTGGAATGGATATGATGTAATTCATACTCCAACCTATTTGTTCTTCCCTTCAAAACAGATGAAAGGCCTTTTAGTATAACCTACTAAAAGGCCTTTTTTTAAGACTTTTTAAGAGAGTGTAAATTTAGTTTTATGGTTGCGGTTTAAAGCATGAAGGCGCAATTTTTTTTTGTAGTAAGAGAAGATCGTTTACGCTTTTGATACCATAGTCCAAACAATCTTTTCCTTTGGCCATAACATAAAATCCATCAGGTTCATCCTTGTAAAAAAGCTCCCCTTTATACGTATCAAAGATAGGTGGAATCACAGGATTATGGGAATTGTAGTCATCAAGATAGGCTGGGGACATGGGGTCAAAAAGAATCCATTTATTGTTAACAAAAACCTCTGCGTAATTATGCCCTTGGCTCACTCCTGCAGAAGAAGGATCTTTTACATAAGCCCCGGACCAAGTAATGCTTGTTGTTTCTACTAATACGCAGGGATATCCAATCGAGCGGACAGTTGCAGCAAAGATATGAGCTATATCGTGACAACCATGCCAGGCTCTTGATTGATAGAGTTGATCCACCGTGAACTTCCCAATCGTAGCTCCATGATTATTTTCATGAACAAATGTGTCTTTTATCCATCTCCTTACTTTTTTTAATTGATCAATAGAATTTTCAAAAGTAGGAAATTGATTTTTTATTTCCTCTATCCAAGCTTGATTTTCTATTCGGGTCTGATCCCCTCCTAATTTGTATATTTCAGGGTTGTCGTAGTCAATTAAGTGAGAAAAAAAAGAAGAGCTCATGCTTATAGCAAAAATGAGCAAAGGTACTTTAGAAAAAAGAAGCTTCCATACATTCTTCATGATAGTACTTAGACAAAAATCTTTTCTTTCAGAAATTTTACCAAAACACCAGCAGCAATGAACATACACAGCCCTCCTACAATAATCGGCATATTTATACTAAGTCCGACTAGAGCTCCAGATGTCAGTGGGCTCAGCGCAAAGGCTGCAGATTGCATAGATTGTAAAATGCCTAATATTTCCCCTTGTTTACTTTCTCCGGCAAGATTAGAAACCATGGCGGTAGAAGTCGGAAAAAGAAGAGAGATTAAGAAATTTAAAAAAGGAAGGTAGATCCAAAGCCAAAACAAACTGGGCTTCGCTAAAAGAAGTAAAATGTACACCCCTGCAGAAAGTAGCCCATAAAAAAGTACCCTGTATTCTGAAAATCGATTGACTACAGGTTTGATTAAGAAACCTGAACTAATCGCATAGAAAAAGGCTGCAAATGCATAGAGCATACCCAAAGTTGAGGCTGAGATATGGTAATCTGTAATCCAAGTAACCGGAGCGAATTCATAGAAAAAAGACCACCCAAAGCTAAATACAAAAACGCAAAAAATTAAACCGCGTATTTCTGGCATGTGAAAAGCTTTCTTCACATTGGTAAGTGCCATGCTAAAATTAAGCTTTTGTTTGATCCACTTAAAATGAGTTTCATAAAAGAAAAAAAACACTAAGAGCAAATTCACAAAAGTGATGATTCCAGAAAGAAGAAAGGGCAGGCTAAATCCTCTTAAGCCCAGGATTGAAACTTCTGAAAGCATCCCTCCTAAAAAAGGTCCGACGGTAAAGCCCACTCCGCAAGCCATTCCGTAAAATCCGTAGTTCCTAGCTTTGGTCGTGCTTGTACTGAGATCGGCGATTGCTGCTGCAACAACCGCTGCACTTCCTGCGGAAATCCCTACTAAAACACGAGAGAAAATGAGAAGATATATGTTTTGATTTACTACACTGAAAAAAGACAGTGCATATCCAAGCACGCCTAAAAGAAGGCTCATGGTTAATACGCTTTTTCTTCCTCGTTGATCAGATAAGGCGCCGAGAAGCGGTGCGCTAAAAAACTGCAAAATCGGCATGGCGGCTAATAGGATTCCTAAATAAAAGCCTCGAACAGAGTTAGAAGTGCCTTCAGGAAGAAGAGCGAATTCTGCATGAAATACCATAGAAGAAAACATAGGGTAGACAAGGCCGATTCCCATGTAGTCTATAAAAGCCACTAAAAGAACAAGAAGTAAGGAAATATTTTTTTTCGATGAGTTCATGAAATCCCAAAACGGTAAATGT
>JABEVM010000136.1 GCA_013041585.1 Chlamydiota bacterium | reverse complement strand
GAGCAATTTCTTTCATTAGAAGATGAGCTCCCAACCCTTTTTTAACCAGGTCCTGGCCTACTTTAATAAGAAGTTGGCACTTAGTTTGCGAAGTGATTGCAAAAAAGAGAACAAGGGGTTGCTTTCTTTTGCCGAGTTCATCAGCTAAGAAAACAAGATCTTCTTGCGTCATTTCCTCTGGGAAGGAAGCTGTGATGTAAAAGATGTCTTTATGAGAGACAACTTTAGAAAGAAGGGTATCTACTTGTTTTTTAAGAAGCTCTTCTTTGTGATGTTTGCACTCTTGCTTTAAAGCTTTTTTCTCTTCTTCCGAAGCTGTAAGCATTTCAATGATTTTAGGAGGAGTTGTCTTTAAAAAGGTAGAAACAGATTGCAAAATCTCTTCATTCTTATACATGAACTCTTCTGCAGCTTTTCCAACTGACGCTTCAATCCTGCGAACACCTGCTGCGATACTGCTCTCTTTTGTGATACGAAACAGCCCAATTCCGCCTAAATGCTGCGCATGCGTTCCGCCGCAAAGCTCCTTAGAATAATCAATATCAACAACGCGGACAGTCGCGCCATACTTATCGCCAAAAAATTGTTTGATCTCAGGTTTCTTTTGCGCTTCTTCATAGGAAATTTCTAAAGTTTGTACAGACTTGTTCTCTCTGATTTTTTCATTCACAAGATCTTCGATCTGTCTAATTTCTGAAGGAAGAAGTGGCTTATGATGTGTAAAGTCAAAACGAAGCCGTGAAGGTTCAACAAGGGAGCCTGCTTGACGTATATGCTCTCCTAATACTTTTTGAAGACCATAATGGAGAAGATGGGTTGCCGTATGGTGGTTAGCAATGAGTTTTCTTCTTTCTGCATCAATCTTGGCAATCACAGGTTCAGAAGGGATAAGTGTTCCAGATGATACTTTTCCAATATGTGCGATAATTCCTGGGAAAGGAGCCGTTGTGCTTGTAACGATAAACGTTGCCTTTTTATGAGAGATCGTTCCGGTATCTCCAATCTGGCCTCCTTTTTCTGCATAGAAAGGGGTCTTTTTCAAAAAGACTTGGCCTTCCCCGCCCTCTTCAAGAGAGTCTACAAATTTTCCATTATGGACAATGGCCAAAATGGTTGTCTCTTCTTGCATATTTGTGTAGCCTGTGAATTCGCAGCCACCATGCGTTTTCAAAAAATCTTGAAAAAGAGTATCACTTTCCGCTTCTTGTTTATGAGAGACGTGGGCGCCGCGCGACTTTTCTTTTGCCTGCTCTTCTAAAAGCTGATAGGTCTCAAGATTAACAGAGAGATGATTGTCCTTTGCAATCAGAAGAACTTCTTCTAAAGGAAAACCATAAGTATCTTTCAGTGTAAAGGCTTCTTCACCACTAATTTGTTGCATAGGGGTTTTAGAGGCTTTTTCAATGACGTTCTGTAAAATATTTCCGCCTCTTTTGAGAGTTCTTATAAAACTCTCTTCTTCAATGGTCAGAATTTCTGCAATACGAGAGCTTGCAGTTTGCAGTTCACGATAATCTTTTCCCATTGTTTCAATAAGACGAGGAAGAACTTTTGCTAGGAATGGCTCTTGCAATCCAAGCATTCTTCCGTACCTTACGGCTCTTCGAAGAAGTTTGCGTAGAACATAGCCTCGATCTAAATTGCTTGGCTGCACACCATCTGCAATTGCAAAAGAGAGGGAGCGGATATGATCTGCGATAACATGGAACGCCGGAGAGAGATTTGCATCTTTAGGATCATATTTTTTCCCAGAGATGATTTCGATCTGCGCAATCAGGCTTCGCAAAATATCAGTTGCAAATACATTATTAACGCCCATCTGCAGAGAGATGATCCTCTCAAGTCCAGCTCCCGTATCGATGCATTTTTTCGGAAGGGGAGTCATTTTCCCATTTGAATCTCGGTTGAATTGCATAAAGACAAGATTCCAAAATTCGAGGTAGCGCTCTTCTGTCACATCATCTAAGGGAGAGCTCGCGGGTCCAAAGCTATCTCCTCGATCATAAAGCAGTTCAGAGCAAGGACCGCATGGGCCTGTATCTCCCATGGCCCAGAAATTCGTTTTTTCACCCATTCGTAAAATTCTTGATTTAGGAAGGAATTTTTCCCAAAGAGAAAAAGCTTCATCATCTGTTTCGAAAACAGTGACCCAAATTTTATCTTTTGAAAATTGGAAAATATCCAAAGTGATTTCCCACGCAAAGCGTATGGCTTCTTCTTTAAAATAGTCACCAAAAGAAAAGTTGCCCAGCATCTCAAAAAAAGTGAGGTGGCGAGATGTGTGTCCGACGTTATCTAAATCGTTATGTTTTCCACCCACTCGGATACATTTTTGCGCAGTTGTGGCGCGCGTATAATCTCGTACACTTTTTCCAAGAAAAACATCTTTGAATTGACTCATGCCAGAGTTGTTAAAAAGAAGGGTCGGGTCATCATGGGGGACAACGGGCGCGGAAGCGATGACAGAATGCTGCTTATTTCTAAAGTATTGTAGGAATTGATAGCGTACTTCTTGTGAGCTCATAGTTGTAACGGGGGTTGCGTGGTTATAACTTTTTTTATAAAAGTATTTGAAATTGTAGCAAAGTGGCTATCAAAAACCTAACTATTTTGAAAAAATGAGTAGAGTCGTT
>JABEVM010000019.1 GCA_013041585.1 Chlamydiota bacterium | reverse complement strand
TTTCTGAGGCGACGTGGATAATATGCATATTTTTACTTCGTAGAGTTTTTTTTGTGATTATCTTCAAAAAATGTTTGAAAGTACAACAAAAAAAACGAACCTTTAGAAGGCTGTTGCAATAAAATCTACTTGAAGATTAGTATATTCCTGTTTGTAAAACGCTGGGGTGTCGCCAAGCGGTAAGGCAGCGGTTTTTGGTACCGCCACGCGGAGGTTCGAATCCTTCCACCCCAATAATTAATTGAGATACAGTCTTAAGTGGTTACCCCATGCAAGCTAATCAAAACTTTATGCTGTTTTCTGGGACCTCCCATGAAAGTTTAGGGCAAGAAGTTGCGAGTTTGCTTGGAATTCCACTAGGCAAAGTACTCATTGAGACATTTCCAGATAAAGAGATAGGCGTTCAAATTTTAGAGAATGTCCGTGGAAGGGATGTATTCGTTCTGCAAAGTATCGCACGACGTCCCAACTTCTATCTCATGGAATTGTTGATTCTTATCGACGCTTTAAAACGTGCCTCGGCCCGTTCGATCATAGCTGTCATCCCTTATTTTGGGTATGCTAGGCAAGATCGCAAGGATAAACCGAGAGTGCCAATAACAGCGAAACTTGTTGCAAATTTGCTTGAAAAAGCAGGAGCGACACGTGTGCTTACCATGGATTTGCATACAGAACAAATCCAAGGTTTTTTTGATATCCCTGTAGACAACCTCTACGCACGGCCATTACTTGCGAATGCCGTCAAAGAGTTTGGAATTACAGAGGGGGTTGTAGTCACCCCGGATATTGGAAGTATTCGTTTAGCAAGAGAGTTTGCGCATGTTTTGGGTTGGGACTTTGCAATAGTAGACAAGCGTCGCGTAAGCGCAGAAAAAGTCGAGGCAAATGCTTTAATCGGCGATGTGAAGAACAAGACCGTTCTTTTTGTCGATGATATGTGCTCGACTGGCGGAACGCTTCAGAAGGCAGCAAAAGTATGTCAGCATGCAGGCGCAAAAAGAATGTATGCTGCTATAACTCACGGCCTTTTTTTAGAAAAAGCGTTGGAAGAAAGTGCGATGGAAAAGATATTTGTTAGTAATACTACAGCTATGCCGGAAAATGTTCTGCATCATCCTAAATTGCAGGTTGTTTCGATAGCGAGTCTTTTTAGCAAAGCGATACATTCTATCGTTACAGCTACTTCCATATCCAGCCTATTTGATTAGAAATACAAAAGCATAAAAGCTTTTGCTTTTGTATTGATAAAATTTATTTTGTAATTGCTAGAGGGACAAAAAATGAAACTTACTGTGATTGAACGCGTAGGACATAAAAAGAGCGATGTAAAAGAAGTCAGACGCAAAGGGGATATCCCCGCTATTCTTTATTCACCGGGGACAGAATGTGAAAACATTATTATCAGCGGGACAGAATTTTCTACCGTACTCAGAGAGATCCAGCCAGGAATGCTTCCTACTACGGTCTTTCAATTAAACAAAGGCGGGAAGAGTTTTCGCGCTATTGTAAAAGATATCCAGTACCATCCTACAACGTACCGTGTTCTTCATCTAGATTTCGAAAGACTTCATGATGATGTTCCTGTGAGCGTAAAAGTGCCGGTTCGATTCACTGGTGCTGCAGAATGTACAGGGATTAAGCTTGGTGGTTTCTTAAGACAAATTTCGCGTTATGTAAAAGTACAATGCTTGCCTAAAGATTTACCTACAGAATTTTTTGTAGATGTTAGAGATTTGGGGATTAGACAATCTAAGCGTTTGTCCGATATTACATTGCCGAAAGGCGTTAAAGCCCTAGCAGCCCCAAGTGAAGTCATTGTGGTTGTTGCAAAACGTTAAAAGATATTGTGAAAGAAGAAACAAACTGCCGCTTACTTATCGGCCTGGGGAATCCAGGAATAGATTATGAAAATACGAGGCACAATATGGGTGTCCTCGCTTTAAAAGCATTTGCGAAGAAGTATGGATTTACTTTTCAACGCGCCTCCCATTTGCAAAGCGAAATAGCAATAGGGAAGGTAAATTCGCAAAAAGTGCTTTTACTGATACCGGCAGTGTATATGAATCATAGTGGGATTTCTGTAAGACAATGCATGGATTATTACCAGATTCCAGTAGCAGACATTCTAGTCGTATGTGACGACATAGCTCTTCCTTTAGGTAGTTTCCGTTTTAGAATGCAAGGAACTGCAGGAGGACATAATGGCCTTAAAAGTATAGAGAGCCATATTGGAACAAAAGACTATGCAAGAGTGCGCATTGGGATCGGAGATAGAGAGCATGGAGAGCTCGCCGATTATGTCCTTGGACATTTTACTAAGGACGAAGTAGAGAACTTTCCAACTCTTTTTGACAAGGCGGTAAATTTTCTTACCCTTTGGATCCAAGGTGAGATCACATATGCTTTCACCAGCAGGACTACAGAAAAGATCAAGAATGAGAAAAAATTAGGAGAATAAAAAAGATGTCAGAAAAGAAAAAAAATTTATACGAGGGAATGTATATTTTGAATGCCACTCTGAGTGAAGATGCGCGTCAAAAGGCTCTCGAAAAAATTACTTCCGGGATCGTTGAGACTGGTGGAGAAATTGTGAAAATCCATGAGCAAGGCCGTCGTAGACTTGCATACGAAATTAACGGGAAACGAGAAGGGTATTACTACGTGATTTACTTTAATACAGAGACTTCCAAAATTGTTGATCTCTGGAAAGAATATCATTTGAATGAAGATCTGATTCGTTTCGTAACGTTACGAACAGAAAAAGTATTAGAAAAAATCGAATTTAAGATGCTAGCTCAATAAGGGGAGTATATGAATTATAAAAAAAGTCCAGTGGAAGCTGGTTTTTCTAAAAGACGTAAACAATGTCCTTTTACTGCTGAAGGCGTGAAAGAAATCGATTATAAAGATATTGATACTCTTTCTCAGTTTATCACAGAACGTGGAAAAATTATTCCAAGAAGAATTACCGGCGTTTCTTTTTACCATCAGAAAATGCTGGCTAAAGCTATAAAAATTGCAAGACATATGGCTTTATTGCCTTTTGTTGGTGAGAATTAAACAAGCGAGGAGACACGTATGGGAAATCAACTTTTACTTTTAGAAGATGTGGACGATTTAGGTCGTAGCGGCGATGTAGTGAGTGTAAAGCCGGGCTATGCAAGAAACTTTTTATTACCACAAAAGAAAGCAGTTACTGCAGACAATAGAACTCTGCGTATGCAAGCTAAACTTAAAGAAGAAAGAGAAAAACGCGCAATTGAAGATAAAAAAGAATCTGAGAAAGCCGCTCTGCAAATCCAAGGAAAAGTTCTTTCGATCGAAGTTAAAGTGGATCAGGAAGGACATATGTACGGATCTGTATCTTCTTTAGATATCGTACGTTTGTGGGAAAAAGAGGGTATTCAACTTGAGAAAAAGGATGTGCAACTGGCACAACCAATTAAAGCAGTTGGATCGTTTGAAATTGCACTTAAATTAAAAGAAGGCGTTCCAGCCTCCTTTACGTTGCAAGTTGTAAGCGATCAGCCTATGCAAAATCAAGTTGTAGCTCCAACTGAACAAAGTGATGTGCAAAAAATCGAAGAGTAAATGACAACTTCTACAAGAACTCTAGATACTTCTTCTTTGCGTGGCAGCGTTCAAGCAGATCGGCTTGTCCTTTTTTCTCCGGCAAAACTCAATCTTTTTTTTCGAGTTTTACGAAAAAGGGAAGATCAATTTCACGAAATTGCTTCCCTTTTCCAAGCGGTCGATCTGGGAGATTATCTCCATTTACAAAAAGCGGAAGAAGATGTGCTCACTTGCACTGATCATCGAATTCCTACAGACAGTTCTAATTTAGTCCTAAAAGCCGCTGAGCTCTTTCGAAAAAAAACTGGGATCCCAGCTTTTGCACATTTTCATATCGAAAAAAATATTCCGATCGAAGCAGGACTTGGTGGAGGAAGTAGTAACTTAGCTTCAACACTGTGGGGATTGCGATGTTTATATGCGCCTTATCTATCTGCGAAGACATTGAAAGAATGGGCTTCTGAAATTAGTTCGGATGGCCCTTTTTTCTTTTCTTCCGGAAGAGCATATTGCAGAGGAAGAGGGGAAATTATTGAAGATATACCAGAAATTCAAAAGCAAAGCCTATGGATTGCGAAGCCAGTAGAAGGACTTTCTACTCCTTCTGTCTACAAAAGCTGTAAACCGGAGCTTCTGCCTCAAAGAGATCCAGATGAGATAGTAAATGGCTTTGTGAGAGGAAACTCTTCTTATTTTAATGATCTTGAAGTTTCTGCTTTTACATTACTTCCGAGGCTTGCCCTTTTGAAAAATGAATTGCTGTCTCTTGGATTTACAGAAGTTGTTATGACAGGAAGCGGAACAGCGTTTTTCTGCACGGGTGAGAAAAAAGTAGAGCCAAAGCTGGACGGAATTCAGTTTTTTCCTGTACATTTTATATACCGTACTTCGGATGAATGGTACAAACGATTACCTTTAACATCTAACCTGTAAGAGTGAATATGAAAAAAAAGCTATATGATGATCAGCTCATTGTTATTACGGGAGCCGCAGGTTTTATCGGTTCAGGAGTCGTTCGGTATCTAAACGATAAAGGATTTAGCAATCTTCTTTTAGTAGATAACTTAGAGCAAGGGGCAAAATGGAAAAATCTAGTTGGCAAAAAATACTATGATTTTATTGGGATTAATGAACTGCTTCCTTGGCTTGTAGGACGAGAGAAAGACATCGAAGCGTTCATTCATTTAGGCGCGTGCTCGAATACATTAGAAACAAATGGCGATTACATTCTGGAAAATAATTATCGCTATAGTGTGAAACTCGCAGAATATGCTCTTGAGAACAATCATAGATTTATTTACGCCTCGTCTGCTGCTACCTATGGCAATGGCTCACTCGGATTTTCTGACGACCATGACATGATTGATAAGCTTGAGCCACTCAACTTATATGGTTTTTCTAAACAGATGTTTGACATGTGGGCAAAAGAGCAGGGTGTTTTACAAAAGCTTGTTGGGCTTAAATATTTCAATGTATATGGCCCTAATGAAGCTCATAAAGGCAACATGTCCTCTATGGTCTACAAAATGTATCCTTCTGTTGTAGAAAAAGGCGTTGTCTCTCTTTTTAAATCTACTGAGCCAGATAAATACGCAGATGGCGCGCAAGTAAGAGATTTTATCTATGTAAAAGATGCAGTGAAAATGACATGCAATTTTCTAGAAAATGATATTGGTGGTATATTTAACATAGGAACTGGACAAGCGACAACTTGGAATGCACTAGCCAAGGCACTTTTTAAAGCTGCAAAAAAACCTGAAAAGATAGAGTACATTGAAACCCCTAAAAGTTTAGCTGCGCAATATCAAAATTATACAAAAGCGGAGATGGCTAAATATTGCAAAGCCTTCTCTCTCCCAGGATATGTACCTCTTGATTATCCGCTCGAAAAAGCTGTTGCGGATTATGTAACTAATTACCTTTCCAAGGATGTAAGATGGTAAAGCTAATCGGTATGCTCAGCAGATTTAAGCCTTCTAAAGTACTCGTGATCGGGGACTTTATGCTTGATACGTACACAACCGGTAAGGTGCGTAGAATCTCTCCTGAAGCTCCGGTTTCTGTTCTGCATGTGAAAAAGCAAGAAAGTCTTCCCGGCGGCGCTGGAAACGTAGCTCTTAATTTAGTTTCTCTAGGCGCGGAAGTCATAGCTGTTGGAAGAGTCGGAGCAGATGATGCGGGAGCGCAGCTTGTAACCTGTCTAGAAAAAGAAGGTGTGAATGTATCTGCTTTGTTTAACGAGAAAAATTTTAAAACTCCTGTAAAAAACCGTTTTATTGCCGATTCTCAACAAGTTCTTCGTGTTGATTTTGAAGATGTTACTCCGATTACGGAAGAACTTGAACAAGTCGTGATTAAAAGAATTACTGACTTAATGGATGATGTTCAAGTTGTAGCTATTTCCGACTATGGTAAAGGGTTTCTCTCTAGAACGCTTCTGACAGCTACAATACAAATTGCCAAAATGAAGTCGATCCCTGTGATTGTGGACCCAAAAGGGGATGATTTCTCTAAATATTTAAGCGCTACAGTTCTGAAGCCTAACCTTTCGGAAGCTTACGCCGCTGCAAAACTTCCAAGTCATGCTCCCTTAGAGCAGGTAGCTAAAGTGCTTTTAGAAAGTTGTAATGCAAAAATGTTGCTAGTTACTCGTTCTGAAGTAGGGATGTCCTTATTTTATAAAGATGGCTCAAGCTTTGATTTTCCTGTCCGCGTCAAAGAAGTGAAGGACGTAACAGGCGCTGGCGATACAGTTCTGTCAATGATCTGCGTGACAATTGCCAATGGGATCGATATCAAATACGGAGCACAGCTCGCGAATATTGCCGCAGGAATTGCCATTGAACGTTTAGGATGCGCAAGGATTAACCTATCAGAGCTCTCTGTTCGGCTTCTTGAGTATGATGTCGACAACAAAGTGTTTGATGAAGAGCATCTTTTTGCCCTTCAACAGGCGCTTCGTGGTAAAGAATACTGTGTTCTAGGATTAGATAGTACGCATGGCATGTCGACCGCTCTTTTTAAG
>JABEVM010000135.1 GCA_013041585.1 Chlamydiota bacterium | reverse complement strand
GTTAAAAGCGGTAAGCTTTAAAGAAATTTTTAACTATTTGATTATAAGTGCATTAGAAATAGGTCGTTTTTGGAATTTTTATAGGAAGCCATACAGAAAAGGGCTAATTTTTTAGCAATTGATATAAACCAAATTCGAGTTACCATTCAAATAAGCAACCAATCTGTCTTCGATTTCCTGAGTAGATACATCAGCATGGAAGTACTCTGCCATGTAGGTAACCACTTGGGCTCTTAAGTTGTCATCGCTTAAGACTTGCTCGATTAAAGCGTTTTGGTCTGCCTGAGGGAATCCCACAATGCCGGTTCTTGGATTTTGCAAGAAAATAGGGAGGTCGATGCCCAGCTGATCCAACACAAATTTCTGCCTTGATATGGCCATTAGTTTAACCATAATGATATCGATTTCTGTATAGGGGCTTGCATTCGCTTCTATTCTGCCAGACGCCCCTTTTTCAGGTATCACCGCTATGATTCCGGTCATTCCTTCCTTTTTCAAGGAAGCGAGCATTTCATTATGTGCGATAGGATATGGATTCTGAATATCTTTTTTTTGGAGATGCTGTCTAAGCGCCTCAACACTCTCTAAAGCATCGTATTCTCTAAATCGCTCGATGCATTTAAGATCGAACCTTAGGACAGCTTCGATTTCGGAATCAAGTGCTATTGACAATGGATACTTCACGACTTCTCTTCTTTTTGTGCTCAGAACAGTGTCGAATCGGGGAGTCGCATTATCAGTTCGGTAGACGTACCTATCTTTTATTTCGCATTGATCCAGATCAAAGGCGATCGCTACGTTGAGCCTTGCGTAACCTGTAAAGAGATGTTCTTGGCCGCTAGGTGGCAATAAACTGACTGATGTGGCCTTTGATCCTTTGTAAAAATTCTCTCGCTGCTTTATTTCCAAGCTTCGAGTTTTGGGATTATATACCCAACTCACATACTCTTCTGGAAGAGATTTTATGTCCTCTGCTTTTCTAGCTCTTGATTCCTCTCGTTTTTTTTGAGGGTCTTTGAAAATTTCTATCAGATAGTTCCATGTAGTTTCGCCAAAGATATCCCCTTCTAAAGCTTGCTCCCCTATTCCGCTTATTGTTTTAACAACAAGCTTTGTGTTATTCAAAAGTTCTCCAAAAAGATGGATCTTTTCATTATGGCTAGGGTGTAAAGGATCGTCATAAAATAATCGTGCTCTCGCTTGACACTTGATGCGCATTGCCATCTCTCCCTCAGTTTTACTGCAAGCTGCTCTAATTATGAAACTTAGGTGTTTTTGGCGGTAATTGTCTGCTCCCCATGCCTTGCTTTCTTGAATTTTCTTTATTATGTCTTTCATTTGATGGAAGTTTTTTTGAAGCTCAAGGAGATCATCATCGGAAAGTTCCATAAGAACATCCTCTGTTAGTTCTATCTCTAAGAAGGTTTCTATTTCCTTGACTTTCTCTTGTTGTGTGTCTGAGTCCCATTGCGAATTTATCTGTAAACTTTGCTCCAATTCTTTGGCAAACTGGATTATCTGTTTGCTTAGACTGTTCTGAGGCAAAATGGTAAGTGTTGGCTGGGTTTTTGGACAATTATCGACAGGTTTAGATACTAAGTATCTGACATTCTGAATATTACGATATGGAGTAGTTGAAAAAGTGACAAGTTTGTCTAGTTTTTTACTTAAGGACCAAAGGCGTACAACATATTGAATAAAAGCGATAGCCGTGAGTGCCGTCACGAGTGCGGAAACTTTCCACATATGTTTGGGGAGAAAACCCTGTAGAGTTCGGATATTTGTATATTGGGAAGTTATACCCCTAATTGACATGGAAAACGCCTATTAAAATTAATCTTTAATAATTATAATATATTTAGAATATGTTTTCTAGTTTTTTTATTAATTAATAATTCTTTGAATTAGCTGTTATAAAACTGTTTTAATTTCATGCAAGCGAAAGCTGACCTCTGCTTGATTGACTTAAGCTATTGATTTTCAATTAAATAAGTCTTGAGAAATTAAGAATTCGAGAAGTTTTTAATAAGGCGGAGATATTGTTGTAAAATGCTAAAACTAAGAGAGTTAAAGCTAATTCGTGGAATTCTATTTTTTCGACTTTTTCCACTTCGAGGCCATCGTCTGCATTTCCAGTAAAATGGCTTTAGGAAAAGAGGCAGTTTTGGAGAGGCTAAGAAAAGCTTCTTGATCTTTTTGGTCTTTTAGAGGAGAGCATCCCAGAACAAGATATTGTAAAAGCAGTTCGTTACTTATCCCTTTAGAATTTTGCAGCATCTGTAAAAATGCTTTCGAAACGATTTCGTCGTCTTCAAAGTTTAAGAGGCAGAGGGCTGCATTCTCATTGTCCTTAGAGATAGGAAGTTTGGTTAATTGCTCTAAGAGGAAATTTCTTGCTTTTACACCGATTTTTCGTATTGCGGAGAGAATCTCTTCGTCGGTTTCAAAGTCATGCTTTCCGAGGGTTTGAAATAGAGGCGAAACCGCTTTTTCTTCTTTAAGAAGGCCCAGGCACTCTGCTGCATGCGCCGGCGCTTTTGCATAGCCGGGAAAAAGAGGATCATAAAACTCTTCGGATTGCAAAAGTTGAATGAGAGCAGGCGCTACTTCAGAAGTTCTACTTTGTTTAAGAAGCGCTTCGATCTCCTCTTTAGGATGCTCGCTTTCGGAGAAAATTAAATCGGCAATGAGCTTAGAAGTTTCGTTTGAGGAGGTGTCATAGGTCTCTTGCAAAAGTCGGTACTTTTCCTTTGCCTTTTCTACGCGCTCTTTTTCTTCCTCTTCAAGAAAGAGATCAAAGAGCTTTTGAGGAGATTGCTCTGCAGTTTTTTGCAGGTTTTGAATTTGCTTGAGAGTAAAGTCGTTTTGCACTCCTTTACCCTGTTTTTTGTAATAGCGTAACATTTCAGCAAAGTTGCCAGAAAAATGCGCTTCGCAGTGCATAATGATTTGATGATCTAAGCTGTCGGATAAGGGAAAAAAAGGAATGTCTGTCATAGAGTTTTTTGTAAAGCGAGATCTTTAATGAGATGAGCATTGTAACTAGAGCGTACAAACGGCCCGGAATACACATGTTTTACGCCGATACTATAGCCGAACTTTTCGTAAGCTGCAAATTGCTCTGGCGTGACAAAGGATTTTACTGAAAGTTTAAGACGATTTGCTTGAAGGTAATGACCGATCGTGATGATATCGCAGCCTGCATTCTTTAAATCTTGCATCGTTTCTTGGACCTCGAGTTCGCTCTCACCGAGTCCTACCATAATTCCCGATTTTACAAAACTTACCTTGCCGCTTTTTTTTGCATGTGCAAGTACAGAGAGTGTTCGGTCATACATGGCTTTATGACGAACTCTTGGAGTTAAGGAACGCACGGTCTCAATATTATGATTAAAAATTTCTGGTGCTTCGTGTAAAACGATATCAAGCGCAGTAAGATTTTCAGCAAAATCCGAGGTGAGCACTTCAATGGTTGAAGATGGGCATTCCTTCCGAATCTCACGTATGATTTTTGCAATATGTTCTGCTCCTCCATCAGGAAGATCGTCTCTTGCAACCATTGTTATGACAACGTGTTTAAGATCTAATTCTTTGACAGAGTTTGCAATACGCGCGGGCTCGTCTTCCTCCGGAGCTTTTGGCTTTTTGGAAAAGTCAATATCACAAAATCCGCAGCTTCTTGTGCATTCTTTTCCAAGAGCTAAAAAAGTTGCTGTTTTATTGGAGTAACATTCGAATCTGTTTGGACATTTAGCTTCTTCACAAACTGTATTAAGGTCATTCTTTTTTAAAATAGCCGTCGTTGAAAAGAGATTCCCGCCTAGGGGAAGCTTTCTATGTAACCAAGAAGGAAACCGTCCAATTCCTACAGCTCCTTCTTCTGAAGGCATTTCTTTTTCAGGATTGCTTGGAAGTACGTTCAGTAGTTTCCTTTTCACCTGAGGGCGGTTATCAAAAAGCTCTTCGATTGACATGAGGTTTTATACGCTTTTTTTCATTTTTGGAGGCATATGGATCGGAGTATCATTAGCTAGAAGAGCTGCTTCTAACCAGGCTTCGGCAGTTGTTGGGTGAGCATGGATTGTGTCTATTACACAATCAACTGTAAGCTCATTGCTTATTGCTAAAGCGAGCTCTGCAATCAGAGCAGATGCGTCATAGCCTACAATCTCTGCGCCGAGAATTTGCCCCGTTTTTTTATTGGAAATGATTTGCGCATATCCTTCTACATCACCAGAAGCAATCGATTTTCCAAGGGCTTGAAATGGGAATTTACCAATGCTTACAGGATATCCTTTACTTTCCGCTTCTTCCTCTGTCATCCCAACACACGCGATTTCCGGAGAAGTAAAAATAACGGCTGGAACGGCATTATAATGCATTTTTGCATTTTCCCCTGTAATGCGCGCTGCAGCAACTAGTCCTTGATGAGATGCAACGTGAGCTAGCATTACTTTACCAGTTACATCGCCAATGGCGTAAATTCCTGGGACATTTGTTTCCATATACTCATTCACTGGGATGGAGCCGCGCTCACTTACTAAGACCCCTGCTTTTTCTAATCCAAGCTCCGCAGAAACCACTTTCCTACCCACAGAAACAAGAGCGATATCAGCTGTCATCTCCTCTTGGCCCTTAAGTTTAATCACAACCTGATTATCTTTAGGAACAATCCCTTCCACCATGACTCCGGTTTTAATCGTAATCCCTTTTTTGATAAAAGCCCTTGTTAACGCGTCTGATACGCTTTTGCCTTGAAGAGAAACGATACTTCCTAAAGCTTCCAAAATGGTGACTTTAACACCGAGTTCAGCATAGAGGGATGCGAATTCACAGCCGATATATCCACCACCGATGATCGCAATACTTGAGGGGAGTTTTTCAAGTTCAAGAAGAGAAGAAGAATTGAAAATCTTTTTATGATCGCATGCAAAAGCTGGGATATCTAGAGGGATTGAGCCGCTTGCAATGATTGTTTTTTCTGCATGGATTACAAGATTTTCTTGTCCCGAGATTTTAATAATTCTTGGGTCTAGAAACTCAGCTTTGCCTCGAAGGATTTCAATCCCATTCGATAGAATAAGCCCTTCTAAACTTTTACGAATTTTTTCGATAACACCATCTTTTCGTTTTTTCATTTTGCTAAAGTCGAAAGTAACAGGTCCTGTTTCAATTCCGAATTCGCTCGCTTTTTTTATTTTTTGTAAAACAGCTGCGTTAGAGAGCAGCGCTTTTGTAGGGATGCAACCGACGTTAAGGCAAGATCCACCGAGTAGTCCGCTTTCAATCAATGCAACTTTGAGCCCCTTTTGTGAGGCTTTAATTGCAGCTACATATCCACCGGGTCCTGATCCAATAACAGCTAGATCATATTTTTTTGAATATTGCATCATTATAGTATTCCTTTTATGTTATTAGATAAAACATAGCCTTTTTTCCTAAAAAAATATAGAAAATTTTCTCCTTAATATGACACGATAGAAGATATGTAAAAAAGATTTTGTAACCCCCAAGCTTAGGACGATTTCTATGAAATCATCAGAAAAAGGAACAGAAAAACAAAAAATATGCGGAAACTGTGATGGTAGAATCCCTTGGGAAGCCGCTCAGTGCCTATATTGTGGCGCTGATGTATCCAAGCAGCTGAATATGGAATCGGTTCCTTATCAAGCGACGCTTTTTAAGCATCAATCCCTCGAAGATAGTTTGACCAACCTATATAAACCACCTTACGGTGGAGGTAGCACTACGACTAGTACGTATTCTAAGCCCAAAGAAGCGGTGCAAGAAAGGGTTATGGAAGAGACTATGATAAAGGAAAACACTATTTCTGAAGTAGATCAGACAACGAAAAATACTCTTTGGTCCATTTTATTCTTATCAGCAGGGGCCAATCTCTTTATTTTAGGACTACTGCAACTCTTTTTTTCAAATGGCGGTATTTTACGCTTAGAATGGAATGCCCATTATTGGTTTGTCTATAGTTTGCTTTCTCTGCCTATTTTGTATTTTGGTATCAAAAAACTCGGCAAAAAAGAGCAGATATAAATGCAGAAAACCAAACTGCTTTTTAGCAGCTTGGTTTTCTTGAGAGCCCCCTAGACGTTTCAATGTATTTTCATAAAAAATTACTGATTCCTCACCAATTCTTACGAATTTATAATTTTCTTTGCGCTTTTATAGTCCGTATTTTTTATGACAAAGCGTACTTTATCTAAATAGTTGTTGAGTAAGTAGCAACTAAATCAGCTATAAAGAAGCATTTTCTTTATTCGCAAAGAAAAACTGCCAGATTTGAATAAAGGCTGTTAAAAACACGCCTAGGGTAAAAATAGAAGACAGTAGAAAAAATTGACTTGGAATGAGGATCATCAGAAGAAAAATGATAAACACTTCTGTTCTTTCTAAGAATGCCCAGTTATAGGTGTAAGTTTTTTTAGAGCCGTTTCTCGTAAATATTCCCACAATAAGAAAAGATGTGATACATAGATAAGCGCTGCCTAGCATAAGCATACACGAAAAGCCTCTTGAATTTGGTTCAACAAAAAACAGTCCTAATAGTACTGAAAATTCGACGAGCCTATCAGAAATGTTGTCCATCACAGCCCCTTGTATGGAAGCGAGATTGCGATGTCTTGCAAGAGATCCGTCTAGCGTATCTAAAAATCCAGAGATGAGCAAGAAAAGAACTGCGATAAAAGAGTAACCAAAAGCTATAAGAGGGCAAGTCAATACCCCAAACAAACAGCCAAACTCAGTGAGTGTATTTGGGGACAGATTGTTTAGTCTTTCACTTTGAAGAAGGGGATCGATGAAAATTTTCTGATAGAAATTGCGACAGTGTGTATCGATCATTTTTTTCGAATTTTCTTAATTACTGAAGGTATTAACGCAAAAATTCCAAGTGCTGTCAACGTAATTTTTATTTGAATTGTAAAGATTGTGTTTATAGTAAGTAAAGAATTAGTCTCAAAAATACTGCTGAGGCCACTTCTAGCAAAGATAAGCGCAAATGTTGTCCAAATAAAAATCCATTCAGAAATTTTGGGATCTATGATTCCAGAAAAAAGAAAATTGCAGAGGCCTATGGCTTAAGCAAATGTATTTAGTATGAAAAGCTATTGCAACCTCGATTGATCTTCAGTACAATTAGGAGCCTTTCTAGACAATTTAATATTATGCGGTTTTTGTTTCCTTTTATTCTTGGTGGAGTTCTGATGACAATCCCTCCGGTATCTCTAACTGCAACCTTAAAGATGGAAGTTTCCCCTTTAGAATCTTTGGTAGATCAAGAAGTTGTTATTGTACTTAGAGGATTGCAGCCACAAGAGAAGATACAAGTCCAGGCTCAAACAGTAGACGATAGTGGGATTCCTTGGAAATCTTATGGGATATTCCAAGCCAATGGTTTGGGAATAATTGATCTTTCTAAACAAGCCCCTTCTGAAGGTTCTTATCAAGAAATCGATCCAATGGGATTATTTTGGTCTATGCAACCAGAGCATAGTGGCCTTGCGTTTAAAATTGAAAATGCCAATTTTTCTGTGGAAATTACAGCTTTTAGAGAAAAAGAAAAAATTGCATCACAAAATATCATTCGTTTTCGCAAAGCTGCAGATGTGAAGAGAATCTCTATTCATGAAGATGGCCTAGTTGGAATTTTGTTTGTTCCTCCCTCAGATAAACCTCTTCCTATGATTATCACTCTTACAGGTTCTAGTGGAGGTTTTGGAGAAAATAGGGCTCAGCTCTTAGCTTCACATGGATTTGTTGTTTTAGCTCTTGGCTATTTTGGAGTGGACGGACTTTCCTCTGACTTGCAAAACATCCCATTTGAGTATTTTGAGACTGCTTTCAAATGGATAAAGAGGCAGCCAGCAATTGATAGCTCACATATTGGTATCTACGGAGTTTCTAGAGGTGCTGAATTAGCTCTCCTTTTAGGATGTACATTCCCTGAACCTGTTCAAGCTATCGCAGCTGTGGTTCCAAGTAGTGTGGTATATGGTGGTTCAAGTGGGGGACCAGTTGATGCTTGGCTCTATCATGGGAAGCGTTTAGCCCCTTTTGCTCCCGTTGGGAAAGAAAACTCTACAGATAATAAGGGATTGGACAGAGCGTATCCGATTCTTATGAAAGAGAGGTTTTTAGAAGGAATGAAAGATACAAAAGCGTTCGAAGCCGCGGTAATTCCAGTTGAAAAGATGCAAGCTTCTCTTTTACTGATTTCCGGCGGAGATGATCAGATGTGGCCTTCTGCCTTATATGTAACTCAAATTCAAGAAAGGCTTAAAGCATATAAGTCATCCATTTGCTGTGAGCACTTGTGTTATCCTAAAGCAGGTCATGGAATTTCTATTCCAAATTTTCCAGCGCCAGGACCTATCTATTATCATCCCGTGGGTAAACAATGGTTCTCTATGGGAGGAACAATTGCAGACGACCAGGATGCAAGTCTAGATTCATGGAAAAAATTAATAGCCTTTTTCCAAAAAACATTAAAAGAAGAAGGACCATGAAAACATTTTTTTTATTTCTTATTACAGTCACTTCACTTCTTGCCGCAGAGCCGCGAGCAGTTGTCTTTGATTATGGTGGAGTTTTAGCTTTTTCTGATCGAAAAATAGTCGACCAATTTGTATGTGAAAGCTTGAGTCTAACTACAGATGAATTGAAGTGCAGCGCAGCGCAAGAAAGACGGAAAGCGATTAAAAAGGGAGTGCCTCAATCGGACTTTTGGCAGGAATATGCTAAAGCAAGAGGGATTATATTGACTGATGATTGGAAAAAAACTTTTAACCAAATCCTAGAAGGATCATTAGGGATTAATTTTGAAATGTTCAACTTGATCGATGAATTAAAAAGACGGGAGATTGTAGTGGGTCTTCTTTCGAATATTGGAAAAGTGTCAGCTCATACAATAAATCAATTCGGGTATTATAGCTCTTTTGATCACTGTCTTCTTTCTTGTGAAATGGGTGTGGAAAAACCAAATCCTAGAGCATACCAAATCTTGGTAGAGAAAATAGGAATTCCTCCAAGTGACATTGTGTTCTTCGATGATCTGCCAAGAAATATAGATGCCGCTAAAAAAGTGGGCCTTGATGCAGTTTTATTCGAATCTGCGGAGCAAGTGCGTGAAGTGCTCAAGCAGAAGAGGCTTTTGTAGGCGCTACCAATACTAAAATTGCTAACTTTTTGTTCCAGCGAAATAGCCAAAACAAGTTCCCATGCAAGCCCCGAAAGCTACATCGCTAGCCCAATGTTTTTTGCTCAAATATCGGCTCATTCCGGTAAGAGCTGCTAGAACAAAAAGAGTTGCGCGAATCGATGTTTTAGTGAATTGGTTCTCTTCATTTTGAGAAACCGCCAAGTAGAACCCCGCGCCAAAGAATGCAGCTGTTGTATGTCCAGAGGGAAAAGACAAACCTTTTCCATTAGGACGGGGTACACGTGTTAGATACTTTATTGAATCGATTGCAATTTGTTGAATTACCACACTAGCTAAAAACATCTTGCTTTCGTATGTTTTCCCTTTTCCATGAGCGTAGCCTAAAGAAAAAATAGGTATACCCCACTGGGCTCTATCTCCAAACTTTCGAAGAAGATCTATGCCTTGTGCAGACGTGATAGGCATTATGTTTCTGCATCCAGAGTAATCACATTGGATGGAGTCAGCTCAATTTCTGGCATCATAGCTAAACTTGTACGATAGGGTGTTATCGTAGGTTTTGGTGCTGGCTTAGGTCTTCTCGCCGCAGCATCTGCTGGACGCATCATTTCAAATTTGAAAAGAGCCAGGGAGATTTCTTCTTTAATTCGAAGACTTAAAGAGTCAAAAAGAGTAAACGCTTCATGTTTAAATTCGAGAAGAGGATCTTTCTGTCCAATGGCACGTAGGTGTACTTCTGTACGTAGGTGATCGATGCTCAGAAGGTGCTCCTGCCAGAGCTGATCAACATGATGAACGAGAAGATTTCGTAAAATTTCTGAAAGAATAGCTTCAGGCTCTTGTTTTTGAGAAGAAGGTGCAAAAACTTCTTGGATCTCTGCAATCACAGAGATTTCATGAGAGATCTTTTTGTTAAAGGCTGTGAGGACTTTTTGTATTGCTTTGCTTTCGATTTCATTTACATCAGAATAGTCGCTATCAAACTCTTCCGCATCAAAAGTAATGGGGAATTGAGACATGAGCCATTCGCGATAGCCCTCTGCGTTCCAGCCACCTTCTGTAGATCTGCTGATGAAATATTTTTTACTCATTTGCTCGCAAACAGATTCAAGAACTTGATCTGCGATGCCTTTTGTATCATTAGAGTGTAAAATGTCATTGCGAAATGCGTAGATCTCGCTTCGCTGTTTGTTCATTACATCATCATATTCAAGTGTGTGCTTACGCATAGTATAATTGCGCTGCTCGACTCTTTTTTGCGCAGTTTCAATCGACTTGTTGAGAACTTTTGCTTTGATTGCTTCCCCTTCAGGTGGACGGAAGCGTTGTAAGAATGTAGTAATCCGTGGAGATGTGAAAAGTCTCATTAGAGAGTCTTCAAAAGAGACAAAGAATTTCGAAGAACCTGGATCGCCAAGACGCGCACTACGTCCTCTCAATTGTCTATCAATACGTCTAGATTGGTGCCTTGTGGTTCCAACAACATGTAATCCGCCGAGCGCAGCCACTTCTTTTTTTAGCTTAATGTCTGTACCGCGCCCTGCCATATTGGTCGCTAGGGTGATGGCGAACTCTTTACCTGCATCTGCAATAATCTCCGCTTCTTTAGCGTGATTTTTCGCATTTAAGACAGTATGTTCCAGTTTATTCTGTTTTAAAATACGTGAGAGCTTTTCAGAAACTTCAACAGATTCTGTTCCGATCAAAATAGGTCGACCGGTCTTGTGTACCTCTTGTATCTCTTTGACAATCGCATTGTATTTTTCGCGCTCTGTCATGTAGATCTCATCATCTGCATCCACTCGTTGGCATTTGCGGTGTGTTGGAATAGAGAGCACATCGATCTTGTAAATTTCTTTGAACTCATTCGCCTCTGTCATGGCAGTTCCTGTCATACCCGATAATTTTTCGTAGAGACGGAAATAGTTTTGTAGGGTAATGGTCGCATAGGTTTGCGTTTCGCCTTGGATGGCCACGCCTTCTTTCGCTTCAATTGCCTGATGCAATCCATCGGAAAAACGTCTTCCAGGTTGTGGTCTTCCCGTATTTTCATCGATGATGACGATTTTGTCTTCGGCTATGATATAATCGACGTCTTTTTCCATGAGAAGATGTGCTCTAAGCAATTGACGTAGATTATGAGCTCTTTCTTTTCTCTTCGCATCTTCTTCACGTAGAAGAACTTTTTGATGAAGTTTATCTTGTTCGCTAAATTCAGGGTTTTCATCAATTTTGGCGTATTCGTACCCTAAATCGAGCATAACGAAATCGTTTTCACTTTTTCCGGCTGATTCGGACCAAGCATTGATTCCTTTATCAGTAACTTCAAATTCATTCGCTCTTTCATCCACAATGATGTAGAGTTCAGAAAGCGCAGCAGATCTTTCTTCTTTATTGGGCTCAGAGTAATAATACGTATCCCATTTTTCGATTTCCGCTCTAGATTCTGGATCTTCTCGCAATCTTTTTAAGGCTTTATTCTGCGGGGTTCCTTTACTTACAAGCCACAGTTTACGAAAGGCTTCTTTTACTTCCGCTTCGTACTTGTCGGCTTTTTCTGTAGGTTTGTCGGTATCGAGGATTTTTTTTGCGTCGGTTGCGAGTTTATTACAGAAATCTCTCTGTAAACGGACAAGAGAAGACACGTCGTCCTTGAGCTCATCATACATTTGTCTAGAGACTGCAGAAGGCCCGGAAATGATCAAAGGAGTTCTGGCTTCATCGATTAAAATGGAGTCGACTTCGTCGATAATTGCGAAAAAATATCCACGTTGGCACTGCTCTTCTTTTCGCTGAACCATAGAGTTATCGCGTAAGTAATCAAAACCAAATTCCGAAGATGTTCCGTATACGATATCCGATCTGTAAACGGAACTGCGCATGGCGTGCGGTGTTTTATTCGTGAGTGGCTGAACTGTAAGGCCTAGCCATCTGTAAATCGTTCCAATCCACTCGCAATCCCTTTCAACCAAGTAATCGTTAACGGTGACTAAGTGAGTAGGTTTTCCGGTTAAGGCATTGAGGTAAAGAGGCATTGACGCTGTCAGGGTTTTTCCTTCCCCGGTTTGCATCTCGGCTACAGAGCCGTAGTGCATTGCAATCGCGCCTAGAATTTGTACGTCATAAGGGACCATGTCCCAGCGTTGGCTATAGCCAGAAACGTGGATCTCTAATCCGCAAAGTCTTCTACAAGTATTTTTTACAACTGCATACGCCTCAGGAAGGAGGTCGTCTAAACGTTCCCCGGCAGCTAAGCGTTTGCGAAATTCATCGGTTTTTTGGCGAAGCTCTTCATCAGAAAGAGATTGGTACTTCTCTTCCCATGAGTTAACTTTAGAAACGATTTTCTGATATTTACGTAGGATGCGGTCTTGGGCCGTACCGAAGAATTTTTTTAAAAAGCTCACCATATTGATGAATTCCTTGACTATAGGGTAAAATATAAAAGCCTAGGCAATAAAGACTTTTCTTGCAAGAGAGTTTGCCTTGAGATTATTATATAGATATATTATAAAATTATCCACTTTTTAATTGCATTTTTCAAATACAAACCGTACAACCAAATATGATTTCTACCATAAAATTTTTTTTACTCCAAATATGACAAAGTTAAATAAATTTTTTTGTATACTGTTTTTGCTTGTATGTGCTGGGCTTCATGCTGAGGAAGAAGAGGGTGGTTTTGTCCAAGAAGATGAAATCCACTCTATTGAAAATATGATCGTCGCAACGGAAAAGCAATTGGAAATGCAAAATGAGATTAAAGCTCTTATGGAAGAATTTAAGAACTGCAGATCTCTTTTTATGCAAGAGGACCATTCAAAAAAACACGCAGCTCGTATGATAGACGTAGCAAATACCTTGCTAGGTAAAATCCAAGAACACCACTTGGAGTATGCTTTTTCCACAGCATATCTCAAGGAACTGGCCGTTTTCGCATCGATTGCATCGAAAAAAACATTAAAGAGCTCATAGTTTTCTTATGGCAGATATTTACTTCATTGACCGTATCACACAAAAACAAGAGAAAGAAAAGGTGTACGGGAGAGTTTTTTTAGAAGCGTTGTATGGCTCATCTAGTATTTGCAAAGTGCTTTCCCTTTTTCTTCGCCCTCTTTTTGCAAAAGTTCCCCTTCTTTCGAAAATGTACGGGGCTTTTCAAAAGTCCTCTTTAAGTAAATGGAAAGTAAAGCCTTTTATCAAAACTTTTCAAATGGATCCTTCAGAATTTTTAGAACCCGTAGAAAATTTTCGCTGCTTTAACGACTTTTTTATTCGTAAATTGAAAATATCTTCTAGGCCTATTGCTCCTGACAAACACATTGCCGTTCTTCCTGCTGATGCAAGATATCTTGTATTTCCAAATATAGAAAAAGCGGATGGTTTTTTTGTAAAAGGGAAAAAGTTTTCTCTTATAGAACTTCTAGGGAGTTCTTCCCTAGCTGAGAAATATGCAGGTGGAGGT
>JABEVM010000134.1 GCA_013041585.1 Chlamydiota bacterium | reverse complement strand
GTTGGCAACTCTCACCTCGTTTTCGATATGCCTTCTTTCAATTTGTGGACGGTCGTTCTTTTCTTTGGCACCATGGGTTGTATCAAAGGTAATATCAGTCTGCAGCGTCACAAAGCCGCTATTTTCATCGACTTCATCCCAATCTGCGGGGCTATGGATTGTCGGCGTGCATTTGATAAGGATTCCATAGTTCGCTCTAGTATAAGAATTTTCAAAAACAATCGTTCCAGAGCTTGCATTGACAGGTGCGGCTCCATTGTTAATCGAAATCTCTTCCTGAATCGCAATCGTAGCAGGGGTTTGATTCACAGTGGTAACAGAAGGGGAAGCATGGAGTTGAATATCCTCTTGTGTCATCAAAAAGCTATAGGTTAGATCAAAAGCAGGGAAATGCTTTGTTTTACTATGGCGCAAGAGAAATTGCAGAACGCCCTTTCCGCTCGGTGCAAATAAGCCGTCAAACTGCACTTGATTTTTGTGTGACCCGATTTTTAGTAAATTCATCCCCATATCATTTTGATTTCTTAACTTTTTCTCAAAAAGAAGAACTTCAATCTGCACCATTTTCTTCGGAATGTCGAGCTTGCGAAGGAGTTCTTTAATTTTGAGAAAGGCGTCTCTACGGATCACCATCAAAAGTGTACCCGTCTTCGGATCAGGGATGAAATGATCGTATCCCTTTTCAACTTCTAGATGAGAAGTAACACCGCTGTTTAATGGGGTCGGTGCAATCGTAAGAGGCGGTACTTGAGGAGGATAACCCTCAGGCATCTTGCCTTGGAAGCCTTGGGCAGAAAAAGAAACATCATAATTTTCTTTCCCATTGTCTGGCGTCATGTTGACTAATGAGGTGTAGACTTTTTCAAGCACTTTGGCAAGATCGGTCGGGTCGCTATGGCGGCATGAATAAAAGAAAACAGCCATTTCGCATGGATCTTGCAATTGCTCTTCTGTATCCTTTACAAGCTTTTCAGCGCGATCGACTACATCTTGCTGCCCTATTAAAACCATGGTGTTGCCAGAGCCGAGCGGAAAAGTAATGAGCTTGTCCGGCTCAATTTTTGAAAAAGGACTTCTCGCCTTTTCAGCTATATCTCCAAAAAAAGCATGAACAATACGCTGCATTTCTTGAACGCCGATTTTGCTCATAGTCACGACTTTAGAAACTTTTCCTTTTTGTCCTTCCCACACTAAGTTGTATAGAGATAAAAGCTTATCAATTTCCTCTTTCAAGGAAACAATAGCAATCTTGTTCCCCACTTGATAGACAAAGGTTTGCTTTACGTCTATAAAGCGTTCGAAGAACTGGAATACGTTTTTCACATGCTCGGCAGGGGGAGAAAAAACATAAAATACTCTCGACTGAGCGGGGACAAATTTTAATTCCTCGATAGAGGATGCAAAATTTTGCACAGCGGCTAAATCTTGTTTTAGAATATAAAGTTGCTTTGTGTAGGAGTTGATTTTCTTAGATCCTATCCCATTATGGGAAAGGACGATTTCTAACATATCGTTCCAAGATTCTCTAGGGATAGGGATGCTAGAATGAAGATGGAGTTTCACCGTGGAAAGTTCTTGAGGAACGATATATAAATAATCACTGGAGCCATATTCGAGGACAAGCTGAGAGAGAGTTGTCTCTTCTTGGTCCCAGAGGGCATACCCCTCTTCTTCTTTTTTAGCTTCGGTAACCGCTTTATCTCTCCATGCGCTTTCCATATCTAAAATCTGCGCTTTGACTTGCTTCACCTCTTCTAGAGTTTTCTTAAACTCTTCTTCTTGGCCTCCTTTCTCATAAATCTCGGCAGCTCTTGCATGGCATAGCTCTAATTGCTTTCGCAAGCCAACTAGTCCCGCATTCACTTTTTGGAGGATTTCTTGACTTGATCCTTCTTTATTTGTTGAAAAAGCAGCTTGTTTCTCATCAATAGTCTGAGCAGATAGGAGAGAAAATGCCACAAGAGAAAAGAGGAACCCAGCTTTCATAAATCTCATGGCAAACCTACTCTTTCAGGGTTGTCTTCTTCCATAGCAGTAGGTTCTTTAAAATATCCGTTTCGATCTTCGGATGGCTTTGAAATCGGAAGGAAAGATCTTTCCGAAGAAGACCCAGACCCTTTTTTAGCTCTTTTCTTCTCTGGTAAAAGAAAAGATACGCCCTGCATTGTTGTTCTCATACTATCAAAAAAATGGCCTTTAATCTGTGTTTTTCCTTGAGACTTTTCAATTCCATCAAAAACAAAAAGCTCTCCTCTAACCTTATGGGCTAAGATATTTTCCATCTCTTCCAATGTTTTGACGCTATGCCAAGTGGAATTCGTCTTGATCCACCAGTCTCCCTTTTTCATAAGCACTCTTTTTTTTCCAAGTAAACAGCTTATCTGAGAGGAGGTTTTCAAGCGAACAGAAGAAAAGATTTCCTCAAATTTTAGCTGAATTCTCTGCAAAGGCTGCGTATAAATTTTAATTGGAATGGAAAAATGTCCTAGTTCATCCCATCCCTCGAACGCCAGATAAGAAGAGGAAATGGAGCGAATTCTAGCAAGGGGTACGGATTGAAGTGGTTTGTCTATAGGCAGAATCTCCCACTTATCTCCTGAAAAATGTAAACAATCTCCTTCAGACAAATAAAGAACGTAGGAAAACCCTGAATCTTGAAACTCTACCCTGTGTTTATCCTTTCTTTCCCGAAGTGTTTCTCCTCCATACTGTTGCAGCAATTTATCACTCCCCCAAAGCTTCGCTTGGCGAAGAGATGCAAAAGGTTTTTTTTGCAGAAGAAGATCTTCTTCCTTTTTAGAAAGATGTGAGGATTTGTGGGCTAAAAAGACGCTCGTTTCTTGTCCTTCTTCAAAAACCTCAGTAGAAAGGACTTCTCCTTCGCCAGTCTTTAGCTTTATGTAACAAGATGTTTTGCCATTGCTAAAGTGCAAATTCTTTTTCTGACTTTGCTCATCTTGACTGTATCCTAAAAAGATAGGTTCGCTAGAAGAGACAATTCTTCTCTCTCTAGAAGTTTTCAGTCCTATAACGAATTTTTCCTCTTTAGGATAGATTCCTATAAACAGCAGCTCGTTTTTGATATTTTTAGCCATCCTACTTAGTGAAGAAACTTGCAAATGAAGCGCTCCTTCCCCGATTTTAGTAAAATCTTGCTGCTGGATACTAGGCGTTTGCTTTGTAAAAGGAGCGGTAGCCAGTGTTTTTTCCCCTTGCCCCGCCAAAAAAAATCCAATTCCAACAAAGAAAAAGATCCCGATAAGCAATGCGAGAGCGGCATTACTAAGATAAAGAAAATGATTGAATTTAAATAGGTTGCGTCCAAAAATCACAAATTCGCACCTTGAAGTATTCGGGGGTGTAAGATATTCACTGCCAAAAATATATACTAAGAGTGCAAAAATGCAAAACGGTTTTCAACCTTAAGAATTATTCTTTATAATCAAAGAAAGAT
>JABEVM010000133.1 GCA_013041585.1 Chlamydiota bacterium | reverse complement strand
CTTGTGAAACAACTTTTTTTATAAAGTATAAGATAAATGAAAATTACGAGGTAAATGCTTGCAGACGCACCTCACGAATTTCGAATTTTCATCCAGGTAAGTTCATGTTTGTTGTGAAAAAGATGCAATATAGTGCTGCCAGAAATTTTCTCAAATTCTCTGATGATATCATAATCAATTTCACCTTGAAATTTGATTGTACAAACAAAATTGACTTCAGGAGTACTCTCAAGCCACTTTTTTATCCATGAAAGAAGTTTTTCCGGATAGCAAATTACATCGCTGAAAATCCAATCTAATTTAGGTAGATCTGATGCGCCAAGAGAAAAAGCATCTTTTTTTAAAAAGGTTACGTTGGGAAGATTTGCAATGGAAGGAGCTAAAGGCGCTTTATCAACTGCGATCACATGAGCTCCTAGCTCTTGTAATACCCATGTCCAACTTCCAGGGCTTGCACCTACTTCTAAACATATCTCAGAAGGTTTCGGCACTTTTCCGATTCTTGTGAGCGCCTCCCAAAGTTTAAGATAGGCTCTGCTTGGAGGAATTTTACTTTCTTGAAAATGCACTTCACCTTGCGCAAAAGGGCTTGAGCAATGTGCGGACGCCAAAAGAGTCTCCGAATCTAAAAGTGTCCAAGATCCTAATGGAGAAGTAGGCATTGTAGCTGGAAACACAAGAGGTTTTGGAGAAAAATAAGGAAGGCTAGAAGTGATAAGCCCTGCCCTTCGTATATTTTGGTAAGGATACAGTGACCAAAGCTTTTGAAGCTCGCGGAGTTTTTTTGCCGCATCTGAAATAGAAGTAAAAGGGATCACCTGCGTATCAAACCAAATATTTTGCACCCAATATACTTTTTGTGGTGGGCCTTCAGCTAAGATCAACCTGTCATACTGATGAAGAATATTTTTCAGTTCTTTTTTAAGAAGCTCTTCCATGTCAAGAGGAGCCAAATATCCTGTTACTGTCATGGTTTGCCCATATGCTGACGGAAATATTCACCCATGCAAAGACTTGTAGCAACAGACACATTCAAACTTTCAACAAGCCCGCTACCTGGAATTTGAATTTTACTCATCGCCATCTTTAAAAAGGTATTGCTAATTCCATGCGCTTCAGAACCGATTGCAAGAATAGATCTGGATGGAAAGGAAAACTGATACAGCGAGACGCCTCCATGCGAGGAAGTTCCAATGAAAGAAAATCCCTTTTTCTTCAATTGATCTAGGGTTTGAATCGGTTTTGATAGTAGTACAAGCCTTACGATCTCAGCTCCACCTTTAGCAATACGGCAAGCTGAAGGTGATAAAGCCGGCAACTTTCCTTCTTCTCCGAGGATATAAGGAATTCCAAAATGTGCGCAACTGCGCATAATGGATCCAAGATTATGCGGATTTTGCACCCCATCCAAGTAAAGTAAACAGACTTTTTGGTTTCCTTTTCCTAGAGAAGTCATCAACTCTTCAGGTGTTAAAAATGGCAATTCCCTTGCTAAGATACACACACCTTCATGATGGACAGAATCACTCACTTTATCAAGCTCAGCATCTGGAATGATATGATAGGCTTTTTTTTGCTGTGCGCACCATTTTAAAAGAGGAGTAAATGTGTTTACATTGGACTGGTCGAGATAGACTCGAATGATATCTTGAGGTCTTTTTTCCCATAGGGCTAAACAAGCATGCAGACCATAATACTTAAGTTCTTTTCTTTGCTTGTTTATCTTGTTTTTCATACACCCCATTTTTTAAAATATATTTTCCACTTCTACTTATTTCAGCTAAAGAGCCTTTAGTAATTTTATGAGAGATTTAGCATTTTTCCAAAGGAAAAGTTCGTAAAAAACACTTATTATTTCGTGGATTCAATATTTCTTTTTACTTCCTCTATTATTCTAAAGAAAAAGAGATGAGTGAACTCATCATTTGATCTACTAATGAAGGGGCTATCCAAGGATCCGTGTAGTTCAGGCTTAAACACATCTGCCCTTGATGGGTCACACATGCTATGAATGGGCAGTTGATGACGGCGGGAGCATGAAAAGATAGATGCAAAATTTTATCACTACTATTTTCTGAAAAATTCGCTCTCCCTACATTTGAGAGATAAAAAAGCAGACCAAAATCCATCGGATTTAGCTTTCGTCGTAAGATGCTATAGTGCTGAAGGAGCAAATCTTTTGAGTTAACATGCTCTATCAGTTTTTGTTGATAAGATCTGGCGACACTTTCAAGTGTATCTTCCGGTTTCACTTCAATAAGCAAAAAAGCTTCTACTGGAGCTGTGAGCAAAACCCTTTGAAGTGCTTTTTTCATCCTCTTTCGTAGATCCACAGAAGAGCCAATGCAAACATTCCCCTGTACTTTCAGCGATAAAATGAGCAAAGCCGTGAGGACGGCGTTCACAGATAAGCTTTTTCTTTTAGCAAAATCCACGATCTGCATTAACCGCTCTGATTCAATACAAAGTATCGTATTTTTATTCTTTAGCAGAGCTAAGGGAGTATCTGGATGTAAAAGTGGAACAGATTTTGGCCAGTGCGACTCAAGCTTCTTAAGAAATGTATTAGCATATTCAGTTATCTCTTTTTCCGAAGGTATAAAATCAAGGAAATCTTCAATGGGCTCTGGAACAGGGAAGCTCATTTCTTCATAAGAGACATCTAGAAGGAACCTGGCATAGTCATCTGCTAAAAAAATCGCTGAAGCTCCATCAGCAATTACATGGTGCACAATAAGAAGAAATTGTACTTTTCCTTCTTCTAAATGAAAAATCATATGGAATAACTTCTCAGAAAAATCAAGTTTTCTTCGAAATACAATTTCATTCTCTTCAATAAGTGAAACTTGCTCTAAGTGCAAGTCCGGATTGAATTGCTCTTTTTCTACAAAAGCGCTGCCCTCAATCACAGCTCGAAGAAATGGATGTTTTACAGCTAATTTTATCATAGCACGCTTTACATCCTGTTTAAAAAAATCTCCTTGAATCGCAAAGCGCATATAAATAGACATATTGGCGCGAATATAAGCTTGTTCAATTTCTGAGACTTCTCTTAGTAGCGTCATGAAAATTCCTATATTTCATCCAATGTTGTTATCAGTTATCTACAAGAAAAGACAAGCCCTTACACAGGCCGATTGACAAATAATTCTTTATGAATGCCTTCAATTCATCCCCTCTCTATCATCTCTGGCATTTTGTATTGTTTCATCATTTTGTTTCCAATTCTATTGCTGCAAAAGATGATATAGAACATTTTGGAGCTTTATCAAATTTTAGGAGATTCATTCCATGGCATCTATAGCGTTAAGTACTAATTTATCCCAGTATGCAATCCAAGGCGTTCCTTGTGTAGAGGTTGATACCTTAAACAATATTTTGGACGCAAACGAAACTGCTCAAGAATTATTTATATCTCCTGGCGCCCCATTCACTAACCAGCCTATTACGACGCTCATGCATCCCATTGAAGCAAATATAAACTTAGCGCGGCTTCCGATGCTGACCTTTATATTTAGAAATAACGCAGGGAAGCAATGGGAGGGAAAGATCGAAATACTCGGAGAAGATCGACAAACAGGCAATAAAGTTCTCTCCTTACCAACACCCCCCGATAATTGCGAGATCGTAGAAGGGACTCTCGAGCTAAAGGATAGAATAAGCATTCTCATTGTAGAAGACACGTCGTCGGCTATTCTCTCCATAAAAAGGAGCTTGACCAACCTTGGATTTAAACCAAATCAAATCCAAGTCGCAGAAGATGGGGAACTAGGTGTAGCAGCTGCTAAATCCCGTTCTTATTCCTTTATCATTATGGACAATCAAATGCCGAATAAATATGGAATACAAGCAACAAAAGAAATAAGAGACTTCGAAAAAGCCGAAGGACGTGCACGCTCAGCTATTCTTTTCGATTCCTCTACTACAGAGTTTGTATATCTGAAAGAGCCTAATGAAGAAAAAGAAGCGCAGGCAAGGGCAGCACGAAAAGAGGTTCTTTCTAGAGATCTATTTGATGATTTTATTCCAAAGCCGATTCTGACTCAATCTATGAAAATGTTCTTAACCCAGCATTGGCCTAAGGTGTAACTCTTCATCAACGATCTAATTCTTCACGGGAAGAAGAAAAACACGTTTCTCTTCTTCCCTCTTCTACTACTTAATATCGCCTTCTAAAAAATCTCTTACCTGCTATATTATCGTTTCTCTTGAACAAGGTTTTTTATGAGAATTGTTGTCAGCTCCGATGAGTACCTCCCCATCATCGATACCCTTTTAGAAGAAATCAAAAAAAGAGGTCATGAGGTACTGTATTTTGGTCCGAAGAAAAATGAGAAAGCAAGAGACTGGACTGAAGTCACTCTGCAGGCCATGGAAGAAATCACCAAAGGCAACGCAGAGGAAGGAATTGTTCTTTGCTGGACAGGAACCGGCTGTAGCCTCATTGCTAATAAAGTCTTGGGAATTCGAGCAGCCCTCTGCGCAGATGCAGAAACTGCAAAAGGATCTAGAATTTGGAACCATGCGAATGTCCTAGCTCTAAGCCTTCGTATGACATCACCACCTATTCTCAAGGAAATTTTGGACGCTTGGTTTGAAACTCCATATAGCACGGATGAGTGGAACCTTCTTCAAATGGAGCGAATCAAGCAAATTGAATCCAACCAGAAAAAAAATTAAATTCCGACTTTACAGATCTACTTGCAAACGAAGCGTAAAAACCCACGCGTTTTCAAGTCCCTTTCCACCTGGATGCACAATATATTGAAAATCGGGTTCGAATAAACCAAATTTCGCGAAACTCAGTTTATAGAAAGCTTCAAAAGAGGCTTCATAATGTTCTGTAAAACCTGCGTCCGGATCTTGAGTAAAATTCACACGGCTCATTCCTATGCCAACAACATCATCAGACCTTCCGTACCTGGCGCCATTCCATGTAGCTCCAACTGCAATGTAGCGCTGCGCTGCGTTCAAAGAAGGATCGGATGAAGAATAGGTAGCAAAAAACGCACCTTCTTCTTTATCTTTTTTGTAGATAATTTGATCAAAAGTAATACAAGGGCCCCAGGTTCCTTTCTGAGTTCCTCCATTAAACTTTGTAAATTCTGCTGTATGCTTCCATATCGCAATACCTAAACGACCACTGAAATTTTTGATCAGTTCCCATTGATAATCAACTTCACCAATAAGAAAAGCATGTTTAGGTAAATTGTTGAAAAATTTACCGATAACCCCATGCTTCCCAGTGTGATATCCCTCTGCTAAAGAGCCATCGAAGACGCCTAAAGTTAGAAAAATATTGTAAGGAATCGTTACAAATCCAACTATAGACATCGCAGGATCAGGATATGTCGGGAAAAATAAAATGGTTGGTTGGAAGGTATAGCCGGAGTTAATAAATGCGGAGGCATGCGGAATGATAGTGAAGTTATCATAGGCATCGCTTTTGCCCGCCATAACCCAGTATTTATTGTTTTGGAACGCTTGTTTATACCATAGCGAATACAGTTCATCAAAACCAGGCGCTTCAAGTGTATCTATAGGAACGAAGGCGCCTACAACTGTCGTCGAAGGATTTTTCCAATGGTGGCTTTCGAAACTTGTAAAAAAAGTACCCCCAGTATAATGCAAAAGAGGGTCACTTGTAAGACGGAAGCTTACATCAAGAAGATATTCGTACTCGCCAAGCGTATGCGATCTGTGTTTTCCTCCACTAAGATTCCATGAATCATCGAATACAAGAAGTACACCAAAATCGATTCCTTTCCTACTTAAGGCTGTGCGATGTCCGCCCCAATCACCTGCAAGGTAAGTCGGGGCACTAGCTGCAGGCCTGGGTTGATAAACTTCTTCGCTAAGCTTCGAAGTTCCCTCGCCTGTATCGGAAGCATTATTTTCGGGTTCATCTTCCGCATCATCCGCAAACAAGATGGCGTTTGTTACGAGTAAAGCGCCGAGGAGACCTTTAATAATTAGTTTCATTATAGATCTTTCCCTTTCATTACAGGCCCATTTATGCATGACTTTATGACAGGGAATAATAGATTGCGGAATTTATTACAATCAATGTCAAAGCTCTTTGTTTACCAAAGAGCTTTGAAGCATTTTCACATTTATAAAATCTCGGCAGCGAGCGCTGCAAGTTCTGATCTTTCTGTACGATCCAGAACCAAATTCCCATACAGAGGATGATGTTTGAATCTTCCCACTACATAGGTTAATGCATTGGAATCTTTGTCCAAGTAAGGATTGTCAATTTGCGATGGGTCTCCGGTTAAAATCACTTTCGTCCCCTGCCCCGCTCTAGAAATAATCGTCTTGACTTCATGAGGGGTTAAGTTCTGCGCTTCATCGATAATAATAAAAATCTTAGGAAGGGTCCTACCGCGAATGTAGGTTACAGCCTCCATTTCGATCTTCTTACTTTCCATAATCCATTTTTGTGTTTCTGCGCTATTTGGCGATCCTGTCGTGGACTGGCAGAGAAATTCTAAGTTATCATAGATCGGCTGCATCCAATGATAAAGTTTCTCCTCTTTTGTTCCTGGCAGATATCCAATATCTTTTCCAAGTGGTATAATTGGCCTACTGACTAAAATTTTGGTATACACTCCATCATCAAATACTTTCTTAAGTCCGGCAGCTAAAGCTAAAAGGGTTTTTCCCGTTCCAGCTTGTCCAATCAAACTAATGAGCTTGATGTCATCTCTAAGTAGCATGTCAAGAGCACATTTCTGTTCCAAATTCAAAGGTTGAATTCCCCAAATGTCCCTAGTTAACTTTTGTAAAGGCTCTAGTCTGCGAGTTTGAGAGTTGTATTTACAGACTGCAGTCGAATTTTCTGGCGAAGTTAAGATCGCGTACTCGTTTGGAAAAAACTTCTTATCCCCAGTACCAATAAAGCCATCTTTAAAAAAAAGATCGATATCTCTTTTGGCAACTTCTAGCTTTTGGTATCCTTTATATATATTCCCATAAGACTCTTTGAGATTTTCATAATCTTGCGACTGAAGTCCAATGGCTTCGGCCTTCACGCGCATGACAAAGTCCTTGGAAACTAAGACCACATTTTCGTGATTTTCTTGAATTTGATGGGCAACAAATAGGATTTTGTTGTTATTCCTATCTAAAGGAAGGGGAAAAAGTTTCTTATCTGAACCTCTTGTCTCTAAATGAATGCGAACCGTGCTTCCATTTTCTATTTTTACCCCTGTATGTAAATCACCACTATTTTTTTCCTTTAAACCATCAATATAGCGAATTACCTGTCTTGAATTCTTACCTAATTCATCGGAAAGTCTTTTCATCCCATCGAGCTCTTCAAGCACGATCAAAGGAATAACCACGTCATTATCATCAAATTTTTTTAATGCATCTGGATCATGTAAGAGCACATTCGTATCAATCACAAAAGTTTTTCTCTTCACTAAGTTCTCCTTATTTAGGGCGCCATTCACTCACATATCGAATACGTAAGACCTAGTAATTCGGATACCTAATCCCGATTTTTAGAGCTAAGTTTTTTTCTTTAATTTTTGATTAATTATTATAATATGCTAATAATAAACATGTTGTGAAATAAGTAAGCAGACGATGCAGTCGAGTGCTAAATTTCTTGACAATTCTGACCAAGAAACATACAATAAAACTATCTTTTGAGGTATAATAGTATCTTTACCAATGGAGGGTATCATGAAAATCACAATGAAAACTTTGAGTCTCCCCCCTTTCATCTCGACTTCGTGGGACAATATCGCATCTTTACATGTCGATAATAATCAGACACTTATCGTTACTTTACATAGTGGCACGAAGATTGAAATCCCTTCGCTAGAACCCCATATTATTGATAAAATTTTTACTACTCATACCAGTTACCTCGAGCAAGAAAGGATCTCTACGAACTTTTCTCCTCCTTTTTCAATGAACAATCTTAAATCAACTAATTCGCCAATGGAAAGAACTGAAGATCAAATGTTCCCAATGCGCATTGGAATTGAAGGCTTAGAAGGACTAGGCTCAGCATTGCAACATAATCCAGAGCAAGCCAACAGCCCCGATCTTCCTTCAGAGATCTTATCCAAAATTGCAGCTATATCTAAAGTTGTAGGTGTAGAAGATCCAGCTATCTTGCCAAAACCGGAACCTCATTGTAATTGTATGCATTGCCAGATCGCAAGAGCAGTACAAAACGGTGTGGGCGAAATTCCCGAAGCCCCTGTCACTTTAGATACAGAAGAAGTTTCTGAAGAGGATTTACGTTTCCGAATTTGGGATATTAAGCAGACGTCCGATCAATTATACTCTGTTACAAATCCGCTAGATTCTCATGAACAGTATTCTGTTTTTCTAGGAGAACCAGTCGGCTGTAATTGCGGCAAAAACAACTGCGAACATATTCGCGCAGTTTTGAACAGTTAGTTTTTTTCATCATAGCGAAGCCGATGAAAAATCGGCTTCGTCCTTCAAAACCCATCACCATCGTTAAAAAAGAAAGAAAAAACTCCCCTTTTCAAACTTTTGCGGTTCTTTCTTTTTGCGATTTTCCGTCATAAAACAAAAAAGCATGGTGTAAAAAAATGCTACTCTCTAGAATGTCAAATTAGACTAGCTAGCCGACCCAAATTGCGATACCAGAAAACAGAAAGCACCGTTTATCGTAGTTTCAATGAGGGATATTCAGGCAAAATAAAATAAATGGCGACTTAGGAGGAATTACACTCATGAAAAGCTTTCTAAAATATATAAGTGCTGCAACTGTAACACTATCTTTCACATGTTTATATGCTGAAGATGTAGGCACATCTCAAGAAATTAGTTTCCCTAGCGGATTTGAAACTCCTGCTCCAAAAAAACCTGTAGAGGTAGCGTTTTCTACTTTTACTGGAAAAGTGAAAGGAAATAAAGTACGCCTTCGAATCCAACCTGATATCGAAAGCTATGTAATCCAAGAATTACAAAAAGACGACCTCTTTTTAGTTGTGGGAGACAGCGGAAGTTTTTGGGCCGTCGAACCACCAGAAAATGTAAAAGCCTATGTATTCAGCGGCTTTATTTTTGATGGTGTTGTAGAAGGAAATCGCGTTAACGTGCGCCTTGAGCCAGATCTTGAAGCTCCAGTAATCGGACATTTACAAACTGGAGATAAAGTACATGGAGCCCCAAGTGAAATAAATAAAAAATGGTACGAAATTACCCCACCTGCAAACACACGTTTTTACATTGCTAAAGAATATGTCGACAAAGTAGGCGGAGCTGATTTCAAAGCGCAGTATGTAAAAAAACAGAAAACTGTTGATCAATTGCTAGAATCTACAAACCTTCTAGCAAAAGCAGAACTACAAAAATCCTATGAGCAAATGGATGTGGAAAGATTGCAACACACCTATAATAGCATCATACAAGATTATCACGATTTTCCAAGCTATGTAGAAAAAGCAAAAGAAGCTTTAACTTCTCTTCAAGATGCATATTTACAAAAGAAAATCGCCTTCTTAGAAAGCAAAGCAAGTAAAGCTCCTCAAGAAAGCAAAAAAGAGCACGCAAAAGCCGCAGAAGAAGAAGTAATTTCTTTGAATGATTCTGAGATCGGATCTTTAGACAGAATCACCGACAGAATGAAAATCTGGGAACCTGTTGAAGAAGCTCTCTTTTTAAGCTCAGCTTATTTGAACCATCAAAAAGATATCCGCGAGTTTTATGAAGAACAAAAGCAATCCGCAGTTACCCTAACAGGAATTGTAGAACCTTACAATGGCCCTATTAAAGGTAAACCAGGAAGCTTCATTCTTCGCAGCGATGATCTTCCCGTAGCCTATATCTATAGCACGCTAGTGAACTTAGATAGCTACGTTGGTAAAAGAGTATCGATTGTAGGCTCTTCACGCGATAATAACAATTTCGCATTCCCAGCTTACTTCGTTCTCTCTTTAGAACAGTAAATATTCTTTAAACCCGGCTTCAGTTTCATGTAGCCGGGTTTTTTATTTTCAAATTATTTTTTTTCACTTTCTTTCCCACTTTAGGCAGTTTCTTCACATAGAATGAATAAGTAAAAATTTTCTTACATGGTTGCACTGCCCAATTTCTAGGCGAAAAATCATGATCTTGTTATGATTTACAGACAAATTCTCCTAAAAATCAAGGTTCCAATGCAGGCGAAAAAAGTTACAAAAGCATTATTACTCGCTCTAACCAGCTACATCGTAGTAAGCCCTACTTATGCGGATAACACCGAAATCGAAACAGCTCCGCAGAGTATAACAAGCAATTCAAACCAGGATCTTTTCCTATCACTGCAAATTATTAAAGAAGCTGAAAGCAAACAAACTACTTCTTTGAAAACCATAAGCGGAAAAAAAGAGGAAAAAAATCTTCTTCTTTCTGCAAGAAACAAAATTCTCGAAGCTGTAAAAGATTATACGGTAGAAAATACATCCACAGAAGAATCGATTGCCAGGTTCGTTAGAGAGACCTGCCAGATTCAAGTGAATGCAAGCGATGTAATCGAAAACAAACCTCTTCATAAAGAACATGACGGCGTCTATTTTATTAAGGATCACAATATTGTGGTGAAAGTATTTAGGCTGCTTGATAAAGGCACATATAAGGGAACCTGCCACTTTTCTCATGAACTCAGCGCAATCAATTTTTTGCTCTCTCAACATCCAAAAGAAAGTGATCCCATTTCCCTCTTAGCAGTTGGCAAAGTACTTATTAATAAACCACAGCCTTTTCTGTTTGCTCCTGAAAAAATTCCTCATCTCATGCTTGCAGAAACAAAAGCGCAAGGAATAGGATTAGATCATATCCTCCACAAATATGGTCAGAATATAGATAAAAATTCGAATGAAGAAAGAAGAGAATCATGCAATAAAGCTCTTTACCAATTAGGTAGGGCTTTAGCTGAATTCAACGGGATGTATTGCACTGAAGCCCCCTCTTCGCAAAAAGAAAAATACATCGAAACCAAAAAGATAAACCTGAATAAGAAACTTCGCTTTCTTTCTAAGAAAGCTGCAGATCCCAAATATGCTAAGATCTTCGATAGTTTGCCTATCGACTCACTTGAAAAAATTTTCACAAGCTTGTTAGAAGATTGTAAGAAAGCCCCTTTTTATCACACCTTAGAACATAGCGATGCCCATACAGGGAACTTTATTTATGACGTAGAAACGAGCAAAATTGCCATTATAGATTTAGCTGATATCTTTCGATCATTGGATTTACATGACACACCATCAGGTCTGTACTTTCGCGATATTGTGCGCGTTATCGATTTTACCGAAGAAAGCCTATCACCTTACAAAATAGAAAAAAAGATTGTCAAACAATTCGAAGAGTCTTTTTTAGAGGGATACCGAAGTTGCATGCAACCGTGTTTACCCATACAGACGCACTCTGATTTTGCACTTAACTATCAAAGACTTTCAAGGTTTACAAGATTAATAGAGAGATATAAGCCGGAGCAAGAGCCTTCTCTTTATTTACTCTACCTTAAGTCTCGTTTTGAAGAACTTATAGATCAGAAGTCCGCAAAACCTTAGTGTTTACGACATAGGACCATTAGTTATGCAGGACTTATAGCTATTATGATTCCTGATCTTCTTGCTCAGGTTCAAAATCTTCTAGCGTCTTCGATTTCTTTCCTGCGATCAAACGAATGATGGAGAGTGTCCAACCAATCAGAATATAACTCCAAGTTACAACCGCAAGCACGATTGGGAAGAAGTAGAGGATTCCATAGAGGACAAAAAGGGCAAAAACGACTGTGAAAAAAATGAGGGAAAAGGAAGAAGCTCTAAAATGAAGAGCTTTGATACTTGGGAATTTCCATCTGCTTACCATGAAATACCCTAAAATAATCATGATACAGGAGAGGACAATTCCATGGGCAGTATCGGAAAGTGGGAGATATTTGTCCGCATAAGGTGATGCTAAAAGTAAATTACTCGATACGGCAGTGAGTGCTGCAGCTGGGATAGGAAGCCCTGTAAAATGCTTCTTCTGCGATTGCATCTCTTCTACATTTCCTTTTGCTTCGTGTGATTTGATATTAAAACGCACTAAACGAAGAACGCCGCAAATAGAAAATAACATCGCCCCGATCACAGCAAAGAAAGAAAGTCCTGTCCCTTGTTCAAGGGTCAAACTTTTTAATAATAAGACAGAGGGCGCAACACCAAAAGAAATGGCATCGGCCAGAGAATCAAACACAGCTCCAAATTCACTCTCGGCTTTCATGATCCGAGCCACTGCCCCATCAAGCACATCAGCAAGCGCTGCAACTAATAGTAAGAGGGCTGACGCCTGCAAAAGTTGGTAGTTTCCAGATCCCGGTTCAACCATGTTTACTTTAAAAATGACAAAAAGACCACATGCTAAACCGAACGCCGTGATGATATTTGGAATTACATTAACTTTTCTCATGAACCACTATCCTAAAAAACAATTCTATCTTATGATGGTAGCAAAGTTTTTCTTTTTATCCGAGACAATTCCCATCCTTTTGGTGCTATCAGAATTTTTTTTTATTTTTTTTGATTTTTTCTAGCCATAAAGCAAAAACTACTATATAT
>JABEVM010000132.1 GCA_013041585.1 Chlamydiota bacterium | reverse complement strand
TGATCGTTGAACCCGATCTCTCGATCCCAGGGAATGCTAACATTTTCGTGATTGGAGATGCAGGTAACTGTAAAGGAAAAAACGGACTCCCGCTTCCGGGAATTGCACCGACCGCAATCCAACAAGGAAAATATGTAGGGAAAATCATAAAAAAAGAAATTTCTAAAGAAAAACGAAAGCCATTTTCTTATTTCGATAAAGGAAGTATGGCAACAATTGGAAAAGGAGAAGCGATCGCGATGATTGGAAAGATCCAATTTTCTGGACTCCTCGCCTGGCTTGCTTGGTGCTTTATCCATATCGTTTATTTAATTGGATTCCGAAATAGACTAAGCGTGATCATTGAATGGCTACGCGTCTATTTTACGGGACAAAGGGGATCAAGACTGATTTACGGGTCGATAGACAAAGAACTTCCGAAGAAGAATGTTCCTCTCGAATAATGCTCTTCATCCCATTGTACAGTTTTGGATAAAATATCCAGCTTTACTTATCTCTAGCGCAGCTCTTCTAGGATCTGCGCTAGAAGTCAGCTGGAATGTCTTCTACCTTCTTCCTATTACCCTACTTCTTCTCCCCTTCCTTACAAAAAAAGAGCTGCCCAAAGCAGGAATACTTATCTTAAGCTTATTCCTCTTCTTTTTTCATGCGAAGTTTTTTCAAGATGCACCGATTCACCTACCAGAAAAAAAAGAAGGTGTATGTCATTTTGCAATCGATTCACTACAAAATAAATCATCCCCTTTTCACAAATATCTCAGCTATAAGGGAACTATTAAACATTTTCTCACAAAAGAGGGAGAAAATTATAGCAGCATTCCTAGCCAGATCTCTATCCCCATAGGAGTGCAAGCTCCATGTGCAAATCAAGACTATTTGATATGGGGCACACTCGAAGAAAAAGAGCCGGGAAAAATCTTTTTCAAACCACATAAAGAGATCCCTTGGAGACCACTAGAAAATACTTTTAGCTTTGCGCAATTCAGATACACTTCTAAAAATTTCATAAAATCCCATTTAGAAAAATCCATTCCAGACAAGCAAGTGTCCGCTTTTCTTTCAGCGATTTTTACAGGAGAGATAGAAGATCGGACAATGTCTTTCTTTTTTACAAAACTTGGCCTCGCGCACCTCTTGGCTATTTCCGGTTTTCATTTTGCACTCCTTGCCGCGTTCTCCCACTGTATTTTACGTCTATTTCTTTCTCCTAAAGCATCCGCTTGGAGCCTTCTTTTTCTTGTCACTTCCTATTTCTTTTATGTAGGTCCTTTAGCCTCCGTGATCAGGGCGTGGATTGCGATTTCTCTTTTTCTACTAGGCAAAATCTTTCAAAGAAAAACATCGGGACTCAATGTCCTAGGCGCCGCTATGCTACTAGAAATCATTTTAAATCCCTTCATCATAAAACAAGCAGGATTTCAACTGAGCTTTCTCTGTACACTTGCGATCTTACTTAGCTTTAGACCTCTTGAGAATCTCCTAACATATCTTCTTCCCAAAAGATCATTGCATGATTCTTTAGAACTCACAACTGTTTCCAAATACGGCTATCTCTTTACAAGTTTCCTCCGCACAAGCTTAGCTCTTAACTTGGCTGTTACGATTTTCTCTTTACCGGCCCTACTTGCTATTTTCCATACCTTCCCTTACATGAGCCTTTTCTACAACCTCTTCATTCCCCTGATTGTGAGCCTTATTTTTGCTCTTTTGCTCCTTGGCCTTCTCTTTTCCTTCATCCCTATCTTTAGTAGCATAATCCACTCTCTAAACAGTGTAATTACAAAGCAGCTTTTGGACCTTGCCTACTACTCTCCCACAAACTTCAATGTCTCTCTTCAAGTATCCTCATTTCCCTTAAGCCTTGTGATCTGCTTTTCATGTTTGCTCTTTGTGTTTACAATCTGGGTGCAAACAAAATATAAGAAAGAAATGGGGCAATTTACCTAAGACATAAAAAAAACAGCCTTACCCGAAGATAAGGCTGCTTAAGATTCTAAGTAGAATGTGAAATTGATTAGCTAGATTGCTGCTCGCTTTCTAATCGAGTGATATAATCTAACTGGCTTTCAATATATTGAGTGTTTTGATGACCAAAAGCTTGAGCTTTACCATAATATTCCCTCGCTAAAGCATAATCAGGTGCTCTCTTATTCAAGTGAACGTATCCCAATTGAGATGCAATCTCTGGATTCGTATGATCTGGGTTCAAAGACTCGTATTTTTCAAGCAATTCTAAAGCAGAATCATAATATGTTATACTCTGTAAGACATGCCCCGCTCTTATGCAACTTAGAGAAACTTGAGCTAAAGTAAACAAAATCAAATTAGATGATGTTCCAAATTTATTTGAAGCATTTAAAATTGTTTCCTTAGCAGTATTTAATGTATCAGACAAATACTGTTTCTGACTTTCTTGCTGATCGGAATTAATAACTTGTAATGCCCGCTGATTATACAACTCACTGTGAGCACAGTAAAAAATCGGATCAGGTGGGAACTGACTAAACGAATCACATGCAGTTCCTATAAGCCGCATAGCTGTTTCAAAGGATTGAGGATCGTGCCGAGAGGCATAAAACTGAGAAAGTAACATAGCATATCCTAATCTCACTTGAACTTTAGGACTCCGATCGTTTGTATACGCGTCAGTAAATGACTGAACTGCAAATGAATAGTCACCCCGTTCCAAATGCTGATTTCCCATTTCATAAAGGTCACTGCCGGGCATAGAAAAATCAGAAGGATCCAAGCGTGTAGAGCGTGTTAGATGGCTTCCCCCTATGACGACACCAACAAAATTACCACTTCCTACTTGCTCTCTAGCTACCAACTCTTCGATGCGTCTTGATAAATAAGTAATTCGATAATCATGCTCATTAATTTCTTTCATTTTATCAAGGATATCCCCAGCCTTTTCTTTATCACCAAGAGCCCCTCTATCTAAATACAACCCCGCAAGTTGAACTAAAATAACTAAACTTGTAGGACATTTTTCGTGAGCTCTCTCAAAACTTTGAATACGTGAATCTAAACCACCGGAAACCGACTTCAATTGAAGCCATGCCTGATCCATAGGGGTATTCTCAGTAAATGGAGATACATCAGAAAGATCTAAGACGCTCTGTGAAAAATCAATATTCTCCATTACTCTATCAAATTCTCGTCCTTCTACTTTTTTCATCTCTTCTTGTACATCGTTTTTCAAAGATGAGTATTGAGTGAAGATGTTTCTTATATGCAGGCTTGAAGCGATAAGGAAAAGAACTTTCATGGCTGTATTAGAACGTAGTAAAACCGCAGCTCCTACAAGATAAGCGCCCATTTGAACCGCTTTCCCCCCTATTTCTCTTGGGTTTTGCATTGCTTCGCGCAAAGCCCCACTTACATGCGACCACATTCCTTGTAGTAAAGTACGATCACCTTCTTCTCCTTCGGAATCATATCCAACATGTGCATGAACTTCTCTTCTTAAAAGAACATCTGTTTTTTTCGTCTCTTTTGAAACATCAAAATGCATTTTTGCAAGGGAAGCCATTGTAACAATGGTAGCTAATCTTTGAAGGATGTTATTTTTAGATACAAAAAGAGTTGCAAGTCCAGCAATCGCTCCAAAAGCAGGAACATGAAATCTCTTTTGGCTCGCTGTCAAAGCGTTGACTTTCTCTGCATAAAAATCAATCTCTCCCGAATTATAAACATAAACAGAACTTTCAGGTTGGAAATAAGGGGTTCCATACTCATAAACACCGACTCCACTACCGACTCCACTACCGTCTTCATCATCTGATCCAACATTATCTGTATCTCTAAATTGCATATGACTAGAGCTTGGACCGCCCAAGTCCAAATTTCTGCGATATCCCCCTGCACCTTCCATAAAAACCTCATTTTGAATTTATTCAAGGTGTAAGTTTATAAATTCGGAAATTAAAGGAAAATTAAAAAGAATTCATAAAGATATAGTAAATATTTTAAAAGGAATGCATTCTCTGAGGAAAACTCGTAAAAAGAATTTCTTATCACGCTAATTATTAAGCTATAGCATATTAAGAATTATTTTTTTCACCTCCTTATAGAATAGGAAATTTTTCTCAAATATTCTGAAGGTCACTAAATAGGCTCTTATGAAACGTAAAGCTAGATGGCACTCCCCTACCCTATCTTAAGTCTATTCTTACCATCTTTTGGAAATAACTCTTTACTTAACCTAAAAATTTACTATAACAGAAAGAAGCTAAAGAATAGAGCCAAACCAGCACCCACTCATGTTCAAAAATATAAAAGCCGCTTTGTCGAAGATTCATCCTGCAAAAGCGATGCTGCTCGGCTACTTTATTTACGCTTTGCTAGGCTGGTTCGTATTAATGATGCCTATTTGCCATGTAGAACATGTATCTCATACTGACAATCTTTTTACTGCGATATCCGCATTGTCTACAACAGGGCTTAGTACAGTCAATTTGGTAAAAGACTATTCAGTAGTTGGCCAAGTTGTCATGCTTGTTTTGATACAAATAGGCGGGATTGGCTTCATGACATTCAACACTTTTGTCGTTTTGGCCACTTTACATAAAATATCTCACCTTAGAAAAAAAGTCGCTTCTACGGAGGTTTCCCTTCCGAAAGATTTTGTTATTTCTGAATTCATATCCCACGTAATTATTTATACACTCGCCTGCGAATTGATCGGAGCTGTCATTTTGAGTTTGATCTTTATGGATTATGGAATTGAAAACCCCATTTGGAATGGGGTATTCCACAGTATTGCAGCTTTTTGTACAGCGGGATTTAGCTTATTTCCAGATAATCTTGTATCTTTTAAATATGATCTTGGTATCAATCTAACTATTTCATTTTTAAGTATTTTAGGAGCTCTTGGTTTTATTGTATGGATGGATTTTTATAAAAAATTCACAGGAAAAACAAAGCATTTACGATTTATTACCAAAGTGATTCTGGGCGCTACTTTCTGTTTTATCTCTATAGGGACTTTGCTATTCTTCTTATCAGAAGAGCCATTTACGCAGGGCTCCATCTATGATAAGGTGATCATCTCGTTTTTCCAAGTTGTGACCGCAAGTACAACAACGGGGTTTAATACTGTAGATATAGGAATTTTACAACCCGCCGTCATTGTACTCCTTTTCATTCTCATGGCTTTTGGGGCGGCTCCAGCAGGAACAGGTGGCGGTCTCAAAAACACAACCTTTGTAACCCTTATCGGGCTTGTAAAGAGTTCTCTTACTGGACAAAATATTGTGACGTTTTGGGGAAGGCAAATCCCTCCTAAAAGAGTGCAGCTTGCCACAACCATTTTTTCGTATTATGCTTTTACACTAACTTTTTTTATTTTTCTTCTTGTCACCGTAGAGGACAAACCTTTTCTTCCCCTTTTATTTGAAGCCGCATCTGCAATTGGAACAGTAGGCCTAACCATGGATGTTACCCCCAACTTGACTGAACTTGGTAAAATCTTAATTTCGATTCTCATGTTTATGGGGAAAATGAGCATTCTAACATTTGGGATCGCACTTGTTTCACAGACTAATGAGAAAATTGCGCCAAAAAAAATTGAAGAATTTGTTTTTTAGAAAAGAAATTCTTCTATACAAATTCAATGAAAAATTCGAGAAAACTAGCAAATTTTCCATAACATGTATTTAAGTTAAATACTGCAATCTTTTCTTTACTTTTTTATCTACCCCTCCACGGGGCCAGCTATAAAAGCTGCTTTAAAACCTTAAAATGGGGCAGCGGCTTAAACTGAGCTAGATTTGAATTTTGCTTATCGATAAACTTTCTTTTCAAATTCAATACTTCACAGAAAAAGGAGGAATTTATGGTAAAAGGAATCGTACATCATGCATCAGAAGCTGCAGCTTTTTTAGCACTTGGAACTTTGGCTCTCTCTAAGAATTTCAAAGCAGACAAGCTCCCTAGTTTTGGAAGCACGTTGACAGCTTATACAATAGGCAAGGCGTCTTATCTCGTTGTAAAAAAACTTGCAATGGAGGCTGGATTCTCAAAACAAGTAGCGCGCAATAGTGGTTGGGCAGCTGCTTTAGTACTTGGAAGTAGCGTTCTACCCTTTGCTTTGAATAAATTATCAAATAAATCGATGGGAATCTTTGATAGCCTGAAAACAACAGCTGGAGTAACTCTACTAAGTATTGCTGCGCGTACTTTAGTTGATAAAGGTGTTAAGCAACTGAGCAAACTCTTTTAAAACATGTCAAATAAAAAGCCGGGTATTTCTCGGCTTTTTACTGCCTTCTTTAGGGATTCCTTACCAACTTCCCCATGAGGATTCGAGAAAATTATCAAATTCTTCCCTAGTATTAAGTTGATGCTCTGATGCTTTGATGCTTGACAAAAAGAGCGTATTTTCAGTTAAATATAGGTCTTTTTCATGGCGATCGTAGCTCAGTTGGTTAGAGCGTTGGATTGTGGTTCCAAATGTCGCGGGTTCGAATCCCGTCGTTCGCCCCAATTTTTCTCCCCCATTTTCAATTTGTGACTTGAAAAAAGCTTTTTCTACTATATAAAGAAAGATAGTAGGAAAATCTTTGGGAAGGTACTATGTCGTTTATAGAAAGGCATTTTGTGTAAGGGATTTTTTCATATCATGGCAAAAAAAGCAGACGAAAAAGGGCTGAAAGCAAAACACCCTGAAGCAAAAGGACTTCTTCTTCTTTCTTGTAGTATTTTACTTTTCTTAAGCCTTCTCAGTTTTACTTTTGCAAAACCTAGCGAAAATTGGCTGGGGATTGCAGGGTATAGTCTCGGAATCGGGATCAATTATCTCTTCGGTCTCACAAGTTATCTTGTGCTTGGATTCCTGACATGGATTGGTTGGCGCTTTCTTTGTAACAAGCCCATTGAAGATCTTAAACTTAAAATCTTTTATTTTTCTCTCTTTAGTATATCGGTTTCCATTCTTTTGAATGTCATCGCTGAAACTTCACAAGGCTCTCTTCCTTTTTTACTCAAGACCAAAGTCTATACAGAGTCTGTGATCCTACATTTTCCCTATCCACACTTGTATACAAGATATAACCTAGGTGGAGTTCCATTTTATTATATCTACAGGGACTTGCCTTCGTTCAATTTACTTGGCATGCTCAGCCAAGTAGGTGTTGTGATCACCTTTTCCATCACAAGTTTAGTCTCTTTCTTGCTACTTACAAATTTACAAATTCTTACTTTGCTTCGTATCACAAAGCAAAAGCTTGCAGCTTTTGCAACCTACCTGCATGAAAAGTACAAAAATGCGCTGGAGAATAAACAAGACCCCTCTTTAACCTCCCCTACTTCCAAAGCTAGTGAAAATATTGAAAAGACTCTCTACAAAGTCTACGACAGTCCACCAGTTAAAAAAGCAGCAAATGACGGTCCTAAAATTAAGAATTTTATGGATAACGTCCCTAAAGAAGAAATAACGCCTGCCCCCACTCTTTCCAAACGAGAGGCAGCCTTGCAGGCCCAACGAGTTCATAATGGAGATTATACTGCCTACGCTCTTCCTCCTCCCTCTCTTCTTTCGAATGCAAAAAAGGTGGATCAGCCATCACTCAAAAAAGATTTGCGCAGACAAGCTGAAATTTTAGAAGAGACCCTCCTCAGTTTTGGAATCGAAGCAAAAGTCGGCGATATCAATTGCGGCCCTACTATTACTTCTTTTGAAGTGCATCCAGCAGTAGGGGTAAAAGTACAAAAAATCAAAGCTCTAGAAAGTGACATCGCTTTGAATTTACAGGCTAAAACGATTCGTATCATTGCGCCAATCCCTGGAAAAGCCGTTGTGGGAGTAGAAATTCCTTCCCTCTATCCACAAGAGGTGAGCTTTAAAGAGCTATTACAAAACTATCAACAAAACCCAAAGAAACTCCATATCCCAGTTCTTCTTGGCAAGGCCGTGAATGGCGAAAATGTAATGAGTGATCTTGCTAAAATGCCACACTGCCTTATTGCTGGAGCAACTGGATCTGGTAAGTCCGTCTGCATTAACACGCTGATCATGTCCATTCTCATGAACGCAAGGCCCGATGAGATTAAAATGGTCATGATCGATCCTAAAAAGGTGGAACTCACAGCCTACACTAACTTGCCGCACATGATAGCCCCGGTCATAACAGAACCACATGGAGCGTACTCTGCCTTGCAGTGGCTTGTGAAAGAGATGCAGACAAGGTATGAAATTCTCAAGCATTTGGGAGTAAGAAATATCTCCGCATTCAATAGCCGCACGATCAATAAAGACCTCGAAGCATCGCTCAGCATTACTGTCCCGCAAAAGATGTTTGCAATCGTTGCCATCATTGATGAATTTGCAGACCTTATGATGGCGTCTAGTTCAGACTTAGAGACACCGATTGCAAGGATCGCCCAAATGGCAAGGGCGGTTGGAATTCACCTAGTCCTCGCAACGCAAAGGCCCTCAAGAGAGGTGATTACAGGACTTATCAAAGCAAACTTTCCAACCCGGATCACATTTAAAGTGGCAAGCCGCATAAACTCCCAGATCATCATCGATGATACTGGAGCAGAAAGCTTACTCGGCAATGGAGACATGCTCTTCTTACCTCCTGGAAGCTCCCATCTTATGAGAGCGCAAGGGGCTTATTTGAGTGATGATGACATCAATAAGGTTATTTCCTTTATATGCGATCAAGCGAAACCCAATTATCTGATTTCCTCTTTCGATACCATGTCAGGACAAAACGCTTTTGCAGAAAATTCTGAGGAGTCGCATAGAGACAGCCTATTTGAACAAGCAAGGTCCATTGTTGTCGAAACACAAAACGCTTCGACTACCTTTTTACAAAGAAAACTCAAAATCGGATATGCAAGAGCTGCTAGCCTTATGGATGAATTAGAAGAACAAGGGATTATTGCCGCTCAAGAGGGCAGCAAGCCTAGAAGGATCTTGCAAAACCATCCTTTGCAAGATAAAGAGCAAGAAAAGAAGGGATTTATCTATGAATCGAAAGAAAATTTCTCTGAATAATATCGAGAAACTCTTGATTCCGAGATTACATTTTATAGGTGTTGTCTTGGTGGTGATCAGCATGGTCACTCTTTTTTATGTATTATTTGCAGATCATGAACACGACTATGCAGGAAACGCCTCTTTACCCGCCGCTCAAATAGAAAACTCTAGTATTGAAGCCTCACACGAACTCCCTTTTTTCACTGTCACAGAAGATGACTGTTCAAGATGTTATGCGATATCAGCTGTATTCACAGTACTTGGACTTGCGCTCATATTGATAGCAAAACAAAAGAAAAACAAAGTCGACAAGCCAGGCAAGGAGAAAAAATAAAATGAGTAAGCTCAAGAAAATTTTAGTCGCTGATCCTTCCGAAAAAATCTTGAATAGCATTACCTCAGCGCCAGATGCCAAACTCTACGAATTTGCTGTAGCCACAACAGGTAGTGAGTGCATTGAAAAAATCAACTCGTTCAAACCAGATCTTGTTGTTATCGACCTCCTTCTTCCCGATAAGCACGGTATTGAAATTCTAAGGATCATAAAGACTGATCCAAACCTGCAAAAAACAGGTGTCATCATCTCATCTGACCAGAGGATCGCACAAAATTATCACATCGCTATGCAACAAGGGGCGGATTACTTTTTACTAAAGCCCTTTGATTTCACTGCGCTCTTCCAAGCTTTTGCAAAATTTTTCTCTCATAACCTCTCAGCAGACCCCTTCAGCAAAATTTTTACGCATCTTTCTGCAAGTTTTCATTCAAAACAGGTTCCTGTAAAACCAGAACATAAGAAGACCAGAATCAAATTTTGGGGAACAAGAGGCTCTCATCCGGTATCAGGACCTGATTATATTCGATATGGCGGGAATACGTGCTGCTTAGAAATTCAGCATGGCGAAGATCTCATTATCATCGATGCAGGGTCAGGTATACGCCCCTTAGGAGTTAAGCTTGCAAAACAGGGAGTGAAACGCATCCATCTTTTTATCAGCCATACCCACTTAGACCATGTAACAGGATTTCCTTTTTTTGAACCCATCTATCATCCTGAAGCAGAAGTCAACATTTGGGGCCCTATCGGTTTTGAAAATTCACTTCAGGAAATTCTCTCTACGATGCTAACACCTTCTTTTTTCCCTATCACCTTGCAAGAAATTAATGCGAAGCTTTCCTTTCATGAACTACGCGACACCCACTTTGTCGAGATTGGAGCAATGCAAGTCTACACACACCACACCTACCATCCTGGAGCCACACTTGGTTTTAAAATTGTCGTAGATGGAAAACAAATTGTATACATCACAGATAATGAACTCCTTCTTGGTTTTATGGGCAATCCTTGGGAAATAGAAGACCAAGATCCAATCCTAGAGCCACATAGAAGTTTGATTGAATTTATCAAAAACGCTGATCTACTCATCCATGAAGCGCAGTATTTTAACGAAGAGTATCCTGCCAAAGTTGCTTGGGGACACTCCTCTGTTGCGAATGCAACTGTCCTTGTAAAGGAATGCAATATTGATCATTGGATCGTCACTCACCATGACCCAAATCATACGGACAAAGACATTGATCGTAAGCTACAAACCCATTTTGATTGCCTAGACAACTACGGCCTTACTTGCCGTCTACTCATGGCACATGATGAAATGGAAATTTATATTTAGCTATTTTGATCCCTTTATTGGATGGAAAAACGGATCGCATCTGAAGGAATATTTCCTTTATCTAAGATATAGCTTGTAACCAAAAATACAGGTGTTACATCAAACGCAGGATTGTAGACCGGAGCATTCTTAGGGCTCCAGCATATGTTGCCAAAGCTACCAAATGCACCTCGAACTTCATGAGGTGCCCTTTCTTCAATCTTAATATTTTCTCCACTCGGGCACAAAGGATCAATGGTAGTGTACGGAGCCACTACATGAAAAGGAATACCATGGTGATGAGCCAAAACTGCAAGAGAATAGGTCCCAATTTTATTAGCAAAATCGCCATTTGCAGCAATTCTGTCAGCACCAACCAGCACACGATCAATTTTTTTACTCTTCATAAGAGATGCGGCCATACTGTCACAGATAAGAGTGTAGGGAATTCCATTTTTTTCTAATTCCCAAGCGGTAAGTCTTCCTCCTTGTAATAGAGGACGTGTCTCGCAAGCATAGACATGGATTTTTTTACCTTGCTCATGAGCCTTTTTAATCACTCCGAGCGCTGTGCCAATGCCTGCTGTTGCTAAACTTCCTGTATTGCAAATCGTCAAGATACGCTCTTCGGGTTCGATCAAGTTAGCCCCTGCCTCCCCCATCGCCTCGCATAGAGCTACATCTTCATGAAAAATGCTCTGTACTGCTTGTAAAATATCCTCATGAACGTTGGAACTAATTTTTATTATTGCTAGAATCCGATCAATATAGATGGCTAAATTCACAGCAGTTGGACGAGATGCGCGTAAGAGGTGCGCAGCCTTTTCAATTGTAGCTATAGATTCTCTTCTTTCAGCTAGCTGCGCTAGAGAAAAAGTAGCTGCAATTCCAAGTAAAGGAGCTCCTCTCACTTTTAAGGAAGTGATGATCTCTACCATTTGCTCTGGAGTTTCCACTTCGATCCACTCTTCCTCAGCAGGTAGCTTTTGCTGGTTCAAAACTCGTACGGAGCCATTGTCATACTGAATTGAAAGACCTTGTAATTGTAAGCCTCGAACATCTTTGGTAGAAAAAGTATCGGTCTTGATTGAAGCATTGGCTTGAAAAGAGGTACAGAAAACAGTTGTGAGTAAAAGTGTAGTAGCAATGATTGAATTCACAAAATCCTCCTAAAGTAATTTAGAAGAAGTTTAGATTTCTTATGTGGAGTTGTCAAGCACACTCTAAATTTTTTTTTAAAATAGAATAGGTTTAGAAGTCTTGTCTTGAAAGGCAATCGAAATATCTACTTCTAACCTCTTCTGGGAAAGCTTTTCTCCTACAATCTTTAACGCTAGATCCGGAGAATTGCATTCACTGGAGAGATGAGCTAGATGGACATGCTTAAGTCCGCTGTGAAAAACATCGATAAGAAGATCGGCGCAGGCATCATTTGATAAATGTCCCTGACGGCTTAAAACACGTTGTTTATATACCATTGGTCTTGCGCTTGCGTGTACCATGGAAGGTTCATGGTTTGCCTCTACGACAAGATAATCACAATCCTGAAGATGGTTTTTAACAAGAGTTGTTACAAAACCCAAATCGGTACAAAAACCTAGTTTGTAATTTTCCGCTTTTATGGAAAACGCAACAGGATCAAGAGTGTCATGTTGTATGCTAAAGGGATGAATTTCTAGATCTCCAAAAACAAAGCTCTCTCCCGTAGAAAAAATCTTAAATTTCGGATGTTCTCCTAAAGCTGCGTAAATTCCTTTTGCAGTGTCGCTATTGGCAAACACAGGAATGGCAAGTTTTTTAGCAACCGTAAGTAGCCCCTTAATGTGATCTGTATGTTCATGCGTGATAAGAATCGCATCAATTTGCCCAACATCTACATTGATCTCACCGAGTTTTGCTAAAAGGGCTTTCGCGCTGATCCCAACATCGATTAGGATTTTTGTATCACCCGTGCCAACATAAGTAGAATTCCCTTTTGATCCAGAAGCTAAGGGGCAGAAACCTTTCATCGCAGCCAAAACCATTTTATAAATTACCCAAAAAATAGCATGCGAACTTGATAAAAGAAAGATCTTCTTCCTATTTTATAAAATGGACGCATAAAAAAACCTGCTTCCTTTGCAGGATAGCAGGTTTTGCAATCACTTTAGGTTTAGTCTACATTAGAGTTTTGATTGAAGAATAAAAGAACTACTTCCTTTGTAATAGGCATAAGCCGCAGCATCACCCTCTTTTAGGAGTTTCTTCATTTCAGCTTGAATCAATTTTATCTCACTGCTTCCTCCAATCACAAACATTCTATTTAGAGGGGATCCTACCGCTATATTTTTATGCATAGTAAGAATGGCTTTTGTAGTTGCTTGAAAAAGGGAGTGTATTCTTTTCTGATTCAATTGATTTATTTTCGTTCTGGTTTCACTTAGTTTACTTACCCAACCAGTAACATTCTTCACGTTTTCTAAAATAAGTTTAAAAAGTTTCAAATTTGAGAAACCTCTGTTATTGTCAATCACTCCTTTCAAAAGCGATTGTATTCTACTTATGAATTGAGCTGGATCATCAATTTCTTCTATCGAAAAATGCTCACCTGTAAATGAGCCCACTTCTTCTGCAAATGCCAAAAAAGATTCTAAGGTTTCTCTCTCGGTTATTTTTAGCTTACTTACTGCTGAGAATGCCTCTTTATCATCCCAACCTACGATAGTTACATCAGATGTTAATTCGCTAATATAAACAGGAGCATCTTCCAGTCTCTCTATAGGTTTATTCGAAGGCACACCTTCTACTAAAATAACATCCCCGTCTCTAGCATAAGAATTAACTAGATCAGTAACTGCTAATTTTTGTGGAAGATCTACGGGTCCTTTGGTACCTATGTAGAAAGGCATCGCAATGCGCGTATTCCCTTGTATGTCAAACTCATTTTGAGGATTTGAGGAAAAGTCATTTCCTGACGTCGGACTCATTTCAATTCTTCCTTCTAGTCCTTTTCTATCCTGAGACGTAGGAAATCTTTCTTTGAGGGTTTGTAGTAATGAGAGAATCTCTTTTAGTGATTCACTCGTCTGTAATCTTGGACTATAGGCCTCTACTAAAGAGGAGACCTCTCCAGAAACTTTCATCATATTCATCCTCATTTTTTACTATTTTTCAAAATCTATGCGGAACAAATTACAACTATTTAACTAAAAAATTAGAGTAATTTTCTACTAGTTGAGAAAGAGCATACCACCTTTGTCGTTTATCTCTCGAAGAGATTTTGAATAAATACACAAAAAG
>JABEVM010000131.1 GCA_013041585.1 Chlamydiota bacterium | reverse complement strand
CATATATATCATACCCATTTTTTTGAGATTTAACTTTAAGGATGCTATGTCTTCCCGTCCAATATCAAGTACAAGATTTGAACCTTCATTTTCACCAAGAGAGACTAGCCAAAGCGAGACCCCTGCTAGTTCATCAGTGTTAAGGCGTCTAACTCAGCTACAAAACCATTTGTCTCCGCAAGGAACCGCCGCCTCTTCTTCTTTACAAGTCCAGCCTCTTTCTGCTACCTCAATCTCAGACGGATTGAATCAAAAACTGGATAATGCGAGTCAGTCTTTACTAAACGATACTCTAAGTAAAATGGAATCCTTTGAAGGGTGGTGTTCAAAAGAAAAAGCTGAAAAAATGATGCGTTTAATTCTAGCTACAAAACCTACGGTATGCGTAGAAATTGGTGTACTAGGAGGGAAATCTGCTTTTCCTACTTTACGAGCTTTAGCGCACAATAACAACGGTGGTGCTCTACACGCTATCGATCCTTGGAGCAATGAAGAAGCAGCAAGGAATTTCGATCCTAATGGAGAACATGGGCGATTTTGGAAAACAGTTGACCTTGGAAAATTTCATAGACAATTTATTGATAAGATACAAGCCCATGACTTAACTCGTTTTTGCGTAGTTCATAAACAAACATCCGAAGCAGCAGCTTCTCAATTACCGCCCATTGATATTCTGCATATCGATGGAAATCATTCTGAAAAATCCAGTACTTCTGATGTAGAAACATATTTGCCTAAAGTTAAAGAGGGTGGGTATATTTGGTTGAATGATAGTAATCGACCTACTAAAAAAGAAGCTTTCGCTATTCTTCTAAAAGAGTGTGATCTTGTTTATAGAGATGAGCAAAGTACATTTGCACTTTTAAGAAAAAGAGAAGTAGTTGTACTCCCTATCCCGGTCCCAGAGCCAAGTATTGAAAAAGCTCCAGAAGAAATAAGACCAAGCCCTGCAGAGAAAGAAGCAGCGAAAGCCCCTGCTGAAGATGTATTTCCACCTGCGGCCGAACCCCCACCGCCAGCTTTGCAAGACCCACAGTCTGCTGATGTAAACAGAGAGGATGACTTATCTTCTACTTCAGTTTCTCCGAATCCACAGATGGTGAGTCGCGAAGAATTGGCTCCTGTAGAGCAAAATAAAGGGAGCGTTTCCACGAGAAATCTACTTTTAGTTTTAGGCTTAGTTCATGGGCTAATTTCATCTGTAAGCAAAGCTCCGAACCTGTCTTCAGCTCTAACTATAGTGCAGAATCAAGTTAGATCTGCAATTAAAGATCTGAACTTAAGCCCAGCTTTGGCTCCATTTCGGAGTCTACTTTCCTCTGTAGATCGCCACCCGAATATAGCTATCATTGTCGCTTTAGCTGCAGCTTTAGCTGTATTTATATACGAAAGTATAGCAGAAAAGAAGGCATTAGAATCAGACTTGAAGGAAATTCAAGCCATTAAGGATTCTATTGCAAAGATGGAAACTCCTATCGGGGACTTAAAAGAATCAATAGTCGCTATTATACAAGCAAAGAGCACTGTTGGACAAGACATAGCTGACCTAACTGGAGCTGTTGAAAGTCTAGATCGCACGCTAGCAATAGTTAGAAGCTTCAAACAGCCTGTAGGAAATACAACATCAGCCTAATTAGTTTAACTGATTTTCTCTACAGTGAATCCTATTTGGGACTCTTTTCCCGATTTTTCTAACGTGAGCTTTACAACTGAGTTGTGAGTGATATCCCCTTTAAGAAGAGCGGTAGAAAGTAGGTTCACTACCTTTTGCTGGATAAGGCGTTTTAAAGGTCTTGCTCCAAAGAGAGGATCGTATCCTTCTTTAGCAAGATAGCTGACCACTTCTTTTTCATAGGTAAGAGCAATATTTTTTTCTACAAGCCTTGCTGCCACTTTTTTCAATTGGATCTGGCAAATTTTCTCCATATTCTCAGGCTGTAAGGGGAGGAAAGGGAGAACTTCATCAAGACGGTTGAGGAATTCTGGGCGGAAATGTGTTTTTAAAATTGGATCAATGAGAGCAAGTATCGCTTCTTTTGTCCATTTAGCGTGGCCTTTTGTTTTTTCTAAAAGTTCTTCAGATCCAAGGTTCGATGTCATGATAAAAAGCGAGTTTTTGCAGTTGACCGTTCTTCCTTTGCTGTCAGTTAGGCGCCCCTCATCAAAAATTTGGAGCAAAATATTAAACACATCAGGATGGGCTTTTTCAATTTCATCAAGTAAGACTACGCTATAAGGCTTTCTTCTTAGAGATTCGGTAAGCTGTCCTCCTTCTTCATATCCAACATAACCAGGAGGAGAACCAATCAATTTCGAGACACTATGTTTTTCCATGTACTCAGACATGTCTAAACGGATGATGGCCTCTTCTTGATCGAAAAGCTGTTTGGCTAAGGCCTTTGCAAGCTCTGTTTTTCCAACACCGGTAGGACCTACAAAGAGAAACGCTCCCATAGGTCTTGTTGGATCGCTGAGTCCCGCTCTTGATCTGCGAATTGCTTCAGAAACTTCTTTTACAGCAAATTCTTGTCCTACTACGTGCTCATGTAGGATTTTCTCTAGGTTGAGCAGTCTTTCCTTTTCTGTTTCCAGCATTTTTTGAACAGGGATCCCTGTCCATTTTGAAACGATTTGCGCAATAAGATGTTCATCGACTTCTTCTTTGAGAAGACGATTTTCTTTTTTGTTTAAAAGTTCTTGCGCCTCTTCAATCTCTTTTTTAATTTTTGGGATCTCGTTATAGCGGAGCTCTGCTACTTTGTTATAATCAGAATTTCGCTCTGCTTCCTCTTCTTGAAAACGCAAATTTTCATAGATGTTTTTTTTCTGTTTTACTTTTTCGATGATCTCTTTTTCTTGATCCCATCTTTGACGAAGTTTTTTGAGTTCTTCTTTCACACCTGAAATTTGCTGGGATATTTTTTCAAGTTCCGCTTTTACATTAGGAGAGTCTTCTCTTTTCAATCCTTCTTGTTTTACGATCAAGCTGCTCAATTCCCTTTCTTTCGAATCAATGGGAAGGGGTAGACTCCCGAGTTGCATACGGATCAAACTTGCAGCTTCGTCAATGAGATCGATGGCTTTATCAGGTAATTGACGATCGCTGATATAGCGATCTGATAAAAAGACTGCAGCATGTAAAGCATTCTCTGTAATGCGGACCCCGTGGAAAATTTCATAGCGCTCTCGCAGGCCCCGCAAAATCGCAATGGCATCTTCCACAGTAGGCTCTTTTACAACAACAGGCTGAAATCTTCTCTCGAGAGCTGCATCTTTTTCGATGTATTTTTTATATTCGTTCAGTGTGGTTGCGCCCACGCAGTGGAGGGTGCCTCTAGCAAGAGCAGGTTTGAGAAGGTTTGCAGCGTCCATAGAACCTTCAGCAGCTCCTGCTCCAACAAGTGTATGAACTTCATCAATGAAGAGGATGATTTTCCCGTCGCTATTTTCTACCTCTTTCAAAATCCCTTTTAAACGTTCTTCAAACTCGCCGCGATACTTTGTCCCTGCAATCAAGCTACCCATGTCGAGCGCAAAGAGTTTACGGTTTTTTAAGCTATCGGGAACATCTCCTTGAATAATACGCTGAGCGAGACCCTCGGCTATGGCCGTTTTCCCTACACCTGGTTCACCAATCAGAAGAGGGTTGTTTTTTGTACGTCTGCTTAGAACTTGAATTGTACGTCTAATCTCTTCTTCTCTTCCAATAACGGGATCGAGTTTGCCTTCTTTGGCAAGAGCTGTCAGATTTTTACAAAATTTCTCGAGAGCTTGTAGACTTGCTTCTGCTGTAGGTGAATCCATAGTAGTATTTCCTCGAATTTTTTTTATATACTCTTCCACTTCTTTAAGAGAGAGCTTAGTCGTTTTTTTCCAGGATTGAAAAGGCTCCCCCGAACTCTTCCACAAAACACAAAGAAAATGATCGCTGCTGATATAGGTGTCTTTCCACTCTTTAGCAAGAGAGTTTGCCTCTGCGATCTTTTGCTGCACACCTCCAGAAAAACTAGGGGGTTTGCTCTCTTCTGCAAAGGTTGGGAGTTTTTTCAGGCTTAAGAGTAGTTCTTTACGTAGGGCGTCAACATCTAGATGGAAAGTGTTAGCGAAACTTGCGAAATAACCTTGTTCATCTTCAAAAAAAGCTAAGAGGAGATGGGTTTCTGAGACTTCGGTATTTTTATTTTCTTGCGCTAGCAAAAAAGCTCTTTGAAGAGATTCAGCTGCCGCGTCAGTAAATTGTAAGTCCATATAAGCCGTTTTCCTAAAGTTGCACACCTATAATAAATCTTATTTTATCAATTGTCAATAAACCCAAAAAATATTTTTTGAAAGGCTCTGAAGAAGGGTAGTTTTTCTTGGTTTTCAAATACTTTTGCTTGAGTTTATAACTATCTTATAACGAATGATTAGTTAGATGGTTATTGTAAAT
>JABEVM010000130.1 GCA_013041585.1 Chlamydiota bacterium | reverse complement strand
TCCCATAAGAAGAAGTTGGTGTTTCCAAAAAAGACCCTAGTTCGGGGTAAGATAGGAGAACTTTTTCCCAAGAGCTTGCAAAATGAGATGATTGATCAATGAGAAGTTTTTGAGCTTGTAGGTATTGCAAGACATTATGTTCTGAAGGGACAAGGATAGCCAAAGATCGGAGCTGATTTAGTTTCTGAGCTTTTACAAAGATTTCTTTTTCGGCTTTTTCAGGAGTAAGGTTTTTATTTTCTTCACGTTCTTTCAAGTCTTCAAAGTAATACCAACCTTCGAGCTTCTTTTCATACCATGAGCTATAAGCAAAAAAAGGGAAGAAAGAGATGAATAAGCAGAGTAATGTTCTCTTCATTTAAATACTCCTTCATATTCATAAGTGGCAGGATTGTTTGGATCGATAGGGGGTTTTGACTTTTGATTTACTTTGTTTTCTACCTGCGACTTGAGGTTTTGGATGCTGCCTTCCAGCTTTTTTTTCATTTTTTCTCTATCTACAGCGAAATCTTTAAAAATTTCAGAAAAGTCTATTTTGGTGGTGTCTAATTTTGTAAAATCATTGAGCTTGATCCCTTCACACTTAGGATGGTCTGCTGAACCCCATTTCATTCCTAGCTGCGATCTCCCCTGCTCTTGAAAGAGCCTTGCTAACTGTGTAGGGAAACAGCAATATACTTGCTCGGTCGTTGCGTTTAAAAGTTGCTTTTTTGTGCCAACGTAACGGCATTTTCTTTCTTTTTTATGCTGACATAATTTTTTTTCTTCTTCGGAACATTTAGCGAGTTTGACTTTAACGGCAGCTCCGTCCATGTCTTTACAGCAGTCATACACGGCACCGTCCAAAAGGGTTCTCTTACATGAGAACTTTTGACCGTTAAAAAGAGGAAGGTTTCCATCAACACTGGCTTTGGATTTTTTAAGCTCGGTTTCTAGCTCTGCAAACACAGCTATCGCTGCGACAGCAGGAGCAAAATCGTCACTCTTTTCATAACCTGTTTCAAATTCGTCGTTTAGTCCGAAAATAGAGTGGTTTTGAAGATCCGCTCTTTTTCGTAAAATAGCCTGTTTTGTCATGTCAAAAGTCAGTTCCCATTTATCACATTCTCCTAACTCGCTAACTTGAATGCATTTTTTACTTACAAGAGTTCCTCCTTGAGAACGCAACTCACTACATTTGGATCCTCCAGAAGAATCGCAAGAAAAAATAAAAGTTTGTTCCCATGTATTTCTTGTAACAGCCCGACCTTGGATTACTCTTGTTTCACTAGGAGAGTTGATGATGGAAATGACCTTGCAAGAGGTGTTATTTGTAAAAGTTTTAAAAACTTCCGGATTGTCTTCTTTCCAAATGTCCTTTTCTTGAGGTTCTTGCGCAGTGTAATTTTCTTGCTTGGAATGGTTGCAGTGACCGATGTTGTCGTGATGCCAATATTTACGCTTCACTACGTGGTATAGCCCGTCTTTATCGAGAGAAACGTCGTGATGGGAAATACTAGAGTCTTTGTCATAACCGTCTTGCACAGCGTGTTGTCTGGCTAGAGCGTGTTTGTGTCTCCAATAGTCCTCACTTTTCTCTTTGTGACCTTGGCAAACTTTTTTCTGCTTCGTTACGTTTACGTTAGTAACTTCAACTTCAAGATGTTTTGTGAATGCTGTTTGATATACACCACCTTCGTGACAAGTCATCAGAATACTTGGACTGTCTTCCAAGAAGTCGTGTTCCAAAGAGTGGTTTTCACTTGGTGATTCTAGTGATTCGTATGGGTTTTCTATAATGTTTTTTGCATCTATGAGAAATGCTTCGCTTTCATCAATTTGTTCTCTCTCCCTATCTTTCGTAGGTGTGAGAAAGTCTTTAAGCTCTGAATTTTCTCTCTTCGGTTCAGATGATCCGACCGATGATCCATCAGAAGCAAAATCAGCTGGATTGATTCCGAGTGATTCGGTTAGTAGGCTTTTTTCTAGGTTCTGCATGCTGTCTTTAGAAAATTCTCTTGCTTCTTTGCGAGCTTCTTTCAAAGAATCGGCATAGTTTAGCTGAGTAAAGATAATAAAAAATCCAAGAAAGAGGATGCGCATCATTTGGCACCTCCAACAGCAGTTAAGGCTATTTCAACAGCGTCGATGCAGCAGTGCTTTTTCCCCCATATCACATAAATAAAATCTTCTCCTCCTTTTGGATAAGTTTTTCCTGAACCCCACACGATATCTGTTTTACCAAGGGTTTGACATGGGCCTTTTGTATTTGCTATTGGATAGGCAAGTTGGGTCTTATAATTTTTCTTGGGAAGAGTATAAGCTTGTTTTTTCTCGCAGAAATTATCCTGCTCCGCAGCCCATATGGTTCCTAAAGAGTGTAGTTTTGCGAGAGTTCTTTGAACGAGAAGATAGCTTGCTTGTATGCCTCCAACGTGATGAGTTACATGTCCCATGAAGGGATACAAAGAACCTGAACACCCTGCACACCAAAACTGGATATCATTGGGTTTATCTAAAGAAGAAGTTGTGCAATCAGCTATACAGGCTGATTGCGCGACTGGATTAGAATAAAGGATTGCTTGTGGATTGATGACGGCGTTCCACCCGTCGTCAGACCAAGTTGGATCCAATTCGGACATATAGACAATATCCATAGAAACTTGTTTTTCCGTACAAGAAAATCCAGGGAAAAGATCCAAAAAACTTAAAATAGGAAATTTGTAATAGTGGACGTGATAAAAACTGTGGCGAGAAGATTCCCCTACATTAGACAGTCCTCCCCTTCCTTTGATACCAGGTGTTCCGATCGACTTACCCCCAAGTGCTAAGCATTTGTATGGTGTTCGAACTACCTCTACAAGGGCTACAGGTTCCCAAAACGCAAGTGGAATGCCAACCTTAGGTGGAGTGCCTGCACAAGCGCAAATAGGATTTTTATAAGACATATAGTCTTTGTATCCTGGGGTTGTATTCACTCCCGCTGCATGAATAGGGAAAACACATTTCCAACAGACGTCTGTGATCGGGTTTATGAATTTACCATCAGCAAATACTGGTGCCATCTCACCAAAGAGAAGAAGGAATAAAGAGAGATAGTATTTTAACATGGCTATCCTCCCTGCCTTACATTTTGTTTAATAGTTTTTGCTAGATATGAAAGATCCCCATATCTTTCTATTAGTGTCAATGAAGCATCAAGGTTTAAGTTGCCTTCAACCTTGTCGAAGATTCCGTCTTTTTCAAGTACAAAACTGGGAACTTGATAAATGGCGTATTTCTCAAAAGCTTCTGGGTCAATGACTATGGGAGCCTTCACCCCTTTTTGGCGCAAATCTTGGATATTTTTTGAGAGCAAAGGAAATGAATTCTTAGGAAGCCCCCTAAGGATGAAAATTCCTCCTGTTTTTTCAAGGGATGCAGAGTATTCTTTCCATGTCTCTATTGGAATGGAGAAAGACATAAATAAAGAAATGTTCCAATTCTGATCTGCTCTTTTATTCGTTTGTTCGCTTACGTTAGCGTGTATTTCTTCATCCCAAGAAGAAGCAAAACTACATTTGTTTTTTGCTAGCTCATCAAGAAATTCGGAAGCTTCTTCGGTCGAAATCTGTTCTGCTTGCGATACAATAGTTTCAATTTCGGCATTCGTTGTTGAAGCTTCCGAGTAAACCTTGCTTATGTAAACACAGTTTATTAAGTAAACAATGGAAACTAAGTAACAGAGAAAACCACTATTCATGGATTATCTCCTCTGTCAAAAAATCTGAAATGGGAAATTCTTCAATTTTAAGGACAAGACCATCTTGGGATATTTTGGCTGGGACGTTTTTTAATTGGAATTTACGAGAAATCGCACCATCTTGATCAAAATAGATCTGCCTTTTTTCCAGATCTTCTAAATCGAAAGGATTTCCTCTGATTAAAATCCATTTACAAAGATCTTTTTGTGTTTTAGCCCATGCAATATGTTTTTCATTATTTCCATCTAAAAAGAGCAGAGAGGAAGAAAGTTTTGTTTTTTCGAGAGGATTGTAGGAATATCCCTTCTGAATCAAAACCATTCCTTGTGGAGTTTTTACATCCTCTTGAACTACATAAGTAGGATCAAAATAGAATGTCCTTTTCCTTATGGCTTCTTTGAGAAATGTCACAGGTTCTGGTAGTTTGGCTTTTACAAAGATTTTTTGTATGGCTGATTGATAGTTTTTCTCTGACCAAGAAGAGGAGAGTTTTTTTTGGAGGTATGCTAGTAAATTTTCTTCTTCAATTTTAAACACGTGTCCTTTTGTTTCGATTGTCTTGGCGTGGACGTGTAATGGAAAGAAACAGAGAAGGAACTGAAAAAATCGATTAGGAGTGAGCATGATGATCCATACTTTTTAAAGTAGATGTAATCGCATCTGCTATACGTTTCCCTTGTTGCATGTTTTCTTTGAAAGATTCTTTATGATTTACAAGCCACTGTATAGCTTCTAAAAGTGTTAACCCTTGTTTTTGAAGCTCTTCTATCATTCTGAATTCATCAGCCTGGGTTGAGGTAAGTTTGGTCGAAAGATGATTCATATTGTTTTTTAAAATAGATGCAATTGCATCCTTTACACCTTTTCCTTGCTGTATATTTTCTTTGAAGGCCTTTTTATGATTTATAAGCCACTCTATAGCTTCTACAAGATTCAATCCTTGCTTTTGAAGCTCTTTTACTGCTTCGAATTCATCAGCTTTGGTTGAGGTAAGCATGGCCGTAAAAGGTTCTAATTTCAGTTGTAAGACGAAAAAGGCTCCTGAGCTTTTATTATAGATGGCAAGTTCGGAGTATTTCCCCCCTTCCATATGGAGCGAAGAAAGAGCCATTTCCTTATACGCATCCATAGGAATAATACCCTTTTTCTTTAAGGTATTAATTGCATCACTGCTTTTCCCAAGGGTTATAAGCCAGTTTGAGTTTTGACGAGCTGCTTCAGCCCCAGGTGATCTTTCAAAATCCGATGGGTCTTGCGTTCCAATCAAAAGAGCTCCATTGTATTTACGCAGGCGGCGTGCTAAACTTTCTATGAATCCTTCCATTTGAGGGCTTTTAAGAAGATCCCAAGCTTCATCAATACAAATTAAACATCTTTTTGAACGATCCCCCATGAAAATTTGACTGGCAATCGTCATAATAAACATTTGTAAAATCACAGCTTGCAAATCAGGCATGTTTTTCAGTTCTTCGGT
>JABEVM010000129.1 GCA_013041585.1 Chlamydiota bacterium | reverse complement strand
GCTCAAGATAACGGGTTGGTGTTGGCTGAGCACCTGAATGAGTATTTTGAGAAAATGGGATATGCCCTCCGTGTTGATTGTAATGGAATTGTATCACAAAAACATTTAGGCCCCCATCGTATGCGTGGGGAAGTCTTTGACTTACTTGAAGCGCAGGATGAGAGGATAAAAGATAATCTTATACAGTCTAAAAACCCCGAAAAGATTTTAGAGGCCCTTACAAAAAACAAGAGCACATTTACTCACGATGAAGCCCAGGGTTTTATGAATAAATATCTGTCAGGGGAAGAGGGTAAACAAACTTCAGGAGCTTTTTGGAAACTACCGCAGCTCGTGCAGCTTATAGATAAAAAAACAGGAAAAGCTATTGATGTATTTACTTCTCAAAAAGCTATTGAAGAAGAAAAAGAAATCTTACAGAGAGCAGACCGTATTCAGTCTAAAAAGCCTCTTTTCGTAGAGCAGGAAGCGTTAAAAACACCTGCATCTGATGAAATAGTTGAGGAGGTGGATCCTTATATTGAAAAATATCAAGCGCCTATAAAGATAACGGAAAGCCATAAGAAGCTGAAAGATCCTGCGAAAATATTGGATGCCATTACTAAAAACAAGAGTGTATTTACTCGTGATGAAGCAATAAACTTTATATATGGTTGTATAAAAGATGTGAAAAAAGCCCAGGATGTTTCCGAGGCATTTTGGAAGCTGCCCCAACTTGTCCAACTTATGGATAAAGAAACAGCGAAAGCAGCCGATGCCTTTACTTCCCAAAAAGTCATCGATGAAGAGAAAAAAGTCCTACGGTTAGCAGACAACATTAGAGATAAAAACCCACTTTCTATAAAAACGGAAGCTTTACAAGACTCCATTTCTGCTGGATTAACACCCGAGCAAAAGCAAGCCTATCACGCCATTTTGAAAGAGAATCGTATGTCGATCTTACAAGGATATGCAGGTACAGGCAAAAGCTACCTTTTACAATCGCTTCAAAAAACATACGAGAAAAGTGGCTATACTGTTCGTGCATTAGGCCCCGATTCTGCAACTGTAAAAGCTTTGGAAGCAAAGGGGCTTTCTCATACCGAGAATGCTTACCGTTTCCTTTTCGGAATTCGTTATAATAAAAGAGATATCCGTAAAGGTAAAGAGGTGTGGATGGTTGATGAGGTCGGAAAATTTGGAAATCGTCCTTTGCTGGAATTATTGAAAGAAGCCGATAAGAGAGATGTAAAACTCATTTTATCGGGGGATTCTGCCCAGCTTTCTCCTGTTGAACGAGGAGGATTTTTTAGAGTCTTTTGTGAAAGATATCCTGCCCACGTTCTTTCAGATATTCAACGTCAAAAGCATGAAGAGCATAGAAAAATGGCTAAGAGTTTGGCTATCGGAAAATTTGGAGCCGCACTTGATCGTCTTGCAGCACTTCATGGAATTCGCTGGGAAGATTCTAAAAAACACTCAATGGAAGCATTGGTTGAAAACTGGGTATTAGATTCTGAAAAATCTCCTAACCAATCTTCTATCATTATCGCAACCTCTAACAAAGAAGTCAGAATACTTAATGAGGTTATTCGTGCTTTCAGGAAAGAGAGGGGAGAGTTGGGCGATAAGGAGTTCTATTGCACGACTTCTTTAGGAGACTGCTATTTGAGCGAAGGAGATCGGATTGAATTTAGAAAAAATGATAATTCTTTAGGTGTTACGAATGGGTTGACCGGAGTTTTGGTAAAAGCAGAGGAAAGACGCTTTACGGTTGAGGTTGAAAATGAAGGGGAGAAGCAGATAGTTAAGTTTAACCCAAAGCAGTACCACAGCTATCAACCAGGATATGCAAGTAGTTTCTATAGATCTCAGGGCCAAACTGTTGATAAAGCTTACGTACTTCATAGTCCTGCAACCTGTAGAGAAATGTTTTATGTAGGATTAACGAGACACGCCCGAAATGTTGAATATTTTGTTTCCAAAGAGCAATCTTCCGGTATGGCTGATTTAAAATTAAAAGCTTTAAGAAGCAGTCAAAAAGAACTCACAGTTGATTATACTTCTGCTATGGAAATGAGTCTTGCTAGACTTACTGAAGAAAGAAAAGTGAAGATAGATTCTTTACAAAACTCTTCTTCCATTTTAGACAAAGTAAAAGGCTTTGGATATTCTACCTGGGATCACATATCAGGAAAAATACAAGAAAGAAAAGACAGGGCCCCAAGTTCAGAGTTTTATTATTTTAGAGAAGAAAAAACGGGAGCATTTCGTGCAACCCTTGTGAATGAGAATTTGGGAGAAAAGGAATTTTCCGTGAAGGAAATGTTACAAAACGCCGTTGGCAAAGCCAAGTCAGTAAAGGTAGTAAAAGAGAAAAATCAGAACTTCCAAGAAGTTGTAAAAAATACATTGGTAAATACCGATGTGCTTTCTAAGAAATCCAATGCTGAAATTGTGCTCGTTATAGGCAAGTCAATAAACTCAAATATAGAAGAAATGCTTAGTAAACAAGGAAAGTTATGTGTTGGATTTGTGGGGGATGAAAAGGATATAAAGTCTCAAGATTGGGCGGTTTTTAGCGGAAGAAAGGTAGTTCTTTGGCCTGAAAATACTAAAGAAGGATTTGAGATATCCGGAAAAATTTGCCATGAGCTTAGAAAAATGGGAATGGGCGAGCTTCGAGAATTAGAATCTAAAGAGATGTTTAAAATCTTCCCAGCAAATTGGTCTTTAGAGCATAAGTTACCAGAGAATGTAAAAGAACAAAACTTACAAAAACTTTTAACTTCAAGTTTGCACAAAGGTATTAATCTTTCTCAGTTCTCTATATGGCTTTCTGTGAATAAGAATGACTATGCCTCAAAAGCGAGAATTAATGAACTTCTCTGGAGAATTGATGAAAGGATGCGTCCGGGGCTAGAAAAGAAGCACGAAGGACAACACTGGAAAATTCATGAGGTTATTCTTCATGAAACATCGAAGATTATCCATTCTTCTCAGGAAAGAAAGGATGTTTTACAGAAAAAATCTGGATTGCAAGGCCTGGCATTAGAGAGGCTGTCCTTCCAAGTTAGTGCTTTTGAAGCAGAGCATGGACGAGGGCCGCGTACAGGAGAGTTGCAGACTTTGAAGAAAGTCATCCAAAAATGTGGTCATGTACCTTTGCAAAAAGGACAAAATCCTGAGATAGCCAATTATACGATAGACAGGCTTCTTTTACATGCTTCGAGCAAAGCTTTAAGAGGCGAGAAAATAGAGTCGTCTTTGGTTCATGAGTTCAAAAAGGACTTTCAATTGTCTGAAGTAAAGATAAACCAAAGTATAGCTTTAGATATCCAAAACACAGAGATGGCACGTCAAAAAACAGTGTCACTGGAAAGGTAAAAGAGGGGGGTAATGAATATGACTATAGAACAACATACTATCGAATGCGATGATTCAGAGGTACAAGAGCTCATGGTTTCAGCATGGTATTCTGGAGAAAGAATCGTGTTAAAGGGGAGGGATGGAGTTTTGGCTGCTCTTGTTCCTGTTGAAGACCTGGAAGTGTTAGAAGAGATGGAAGAAGAGGTTGATCTTGAGATAGGGGAGGATTCAGCAATTCCCGCGGGCTCTTTAGATGATGTAGAGAATGACCCATCTTCAATCGATTCTACTTTAACCATTTGCAATCCAGTTGGAATTACTGGAGAGGATTAAGTTTATGATGTTATTGATGATTTTGATTTTAGTGGCTGCGGGGTATGGAGGATACATGTATTGGAAAAAATATTTAAGAATTAACAAGAAAAAGTAGAGCCTTATAAATTTGCAATCAGTACACCTTGATCTGTTAGAGCTTTTTTACGAGATAAATTTATATCTAATTCCTTGAAGCAGCAAATAGAAAACCTAATACTAAAAAACCCACTAGTGCTACACTGCCGACAACTGCAACTCCTGTTAATAGTAAATCATCGTTATTATTGGTTGTTGGTTGGCTAGGAGAAAATTTGGCGTTACTATTCCTAGGGTCATAGCAATCTTGTAAATTTCCAATATTATCTAGTTTGCACACTGCTGGTTGGTTTGTCGTGGTTTTAACTAAAACAACAGGTTGAGGATTACCGTTTGATCCCGCTTTTTTCCCTACTTCCCCCATATCAAAATTAGCTTTTTCAATATCAGCACCTACTAGAAGATGATGTCTAAAAGCAGTATCTTTCTGAGCCATTTGAATATAGAGTTTAGAATCGCTGAAAAATGTTCCTTTTACTTTTATGTCTTTCGGTAAGCATTGACAAATTTCTGTTAAAAATTGTTGAATGTATCCTTCTCTACCAACTGCATCTGAGAGGTTATCGTTATGGGTTGATCCAGAAATTGCTGGAGCATAGCAGTGGTCGATTAAAAATAACTCGATAGTTCCTTTAGCATTACTTTGATTCAGTTGATGCAGTAATTTGAATAGGAGAATTTGCTCTCCGAGTAGTTGCCCAGAGCAAAATATGGCCAATTTCACATGGAAATTATTTGAGGAATTTCCTATTTTCGAAAGAAGAGTTTTTATTATACGATTCTCATAGTTTTCTCGTATCCCAGGGAATTTCAGTCGATCTAGAGGCTCACATCTACATTCTGATAAAAATCCTCTTCTGTTTCCACATCCTCCAGCAACATTTTCGTGTGAACAAGACAGGTTTGGGCTCATGTCTTTATAAGCTGTATCCGAAATAGCATTTATAAAAACATTATAGATTCTGTTATCGATATGGTATACGTCTCTAGCACAAGCAAAAGAAATGGCAACTCGCTGTGAATTTTGATTTAATACTGTACCAATGGATATCCGAGCTTCTATTTGTGTCCCGTTTCCAAAATTCCATCTAGAGGTTGTTGCATTCATACTGTTCTCGTCTGTGTGAAAAATTAAAATTTTATTAAGATTTCAAATTTGCTGTCATTAAAAATAATTGTTCTAAGAACATTTCCTTTTAGGATGCGGTAGCACATCTATCTTCTGGGAGGAGTATGGCGGAGGAAAGGAAACGCAAAAAGATAAATGACAAAACGAAGCTTGAAGTTTTTTTCAGGGATAGTTGTACTTGTCAAGTTTGTGGTAGCAGTCCTGTAACAAGTCCTGGTTTAAAATTAGAAGTTGACCACGTGATACCGTTTTCTAAAGGTGGCACAGATGAAATATCAAACCTTCAGACGAAGTGTTTTAACTGTAACCGAGGAAAGGGAAACAACGAGCTCTTAAACCGAACAATAAAAGCAGAATTAGATATAATTTTAAATTCTATTAATCCGAAAATCTTAGAAGAAGTAAGTCAAAAGGATCGGGTATCAGTTGTAGCCAACCAAGAAGATTTCGTAAAAATTGAAGACAAGAATTCTTATGGCAATTTTTACAAAATAGAGCCTTCAACTAACACGCTGATAGGTCGTGGAGCTGGAGGAAATTTCGGTCTATATACAATACGAGATAATGGTGGGGTTAAGGTTCATTTTTTTATAAGTGAAAATGATCATGTTAACAACGTCTGATAATCATACTTATGTTGCATAAGTGTATGATATTCAGTTTTTTACACAAAAACGATGCTATCAAAAGCCAAGTTTTTTTGAATGCCTTAATTTAGCTCTGTTCTTTCGCCAGCATCCCGCCAACCGGCTTTTATCCAGTAATCCGGTTTCGCACTTGTTGTCTTTTCTAACAATCATCATGTAATTCTTTTACACTCTTTCGATTCCGAAGTCAAATTTAATAGAAAAAACCCATCAATGAGATTTGTCGAGTTTTGCTAAAACTAGAACGATGTTCACGAGCTGGCTGCATTTGAAGGGAGAGACTATCGAAATAAGATGCCATACTCCCCTCCATCCAGTTGATTTCCCAACCATCTGGCTTTATGGTTGTCTGGGTGGCTGGTTGACTGACTGGATGTATGTTTTCACAGACTCCTCTCTTTGTGGATGACCAGCTTTCCATACTTCCAATCGCCCAACTTACCAGCCTGCCGGATTATTGGATGTCCAGCCTCGTATCTGGGTCAAGTGAATGAAGACGGTCGGTTTTGTTTACGCCTGTTTACAGGAAAAAACTTCCTAATCCAGGAATAAGTTAGACATACGTCCAGAGAATGGTTTGATCCGATGCAGAGACTTATTTGAGAGACATTTTTAGCTAAAAGGGACCAATGCAAACGCTAGTGGATGATCTAAAAAAGAAAACTATTTGTTCTTCAGCGAGAGTGATCGAGACAGGTCGTTCTTGTTTACATCTGTTTACAAAAGCTTCAATTTCAAGGAGCGTCAGGAATTTCAGATGTCGAGAGGCGATTTTGTTTACAAATGAACTAATCCAATCTTGACAATTATTTATTTTAAGTATCTTTCAAAAAACTCTATCTAAATGACTTATACAGCGCCAATCCTAAAAAAGAGTGATCGAGGAGGGTCGGGAAAAGTGACAGACAACGGTCGATTTTGTTTACAAAAAGGGTGTTCACCCAGCAGAAGCGGTGATGAAGAGGGGGTCGATTTTGTTTACGTTTGTTTACAAGCGACGATTGCTCTAAAGGAAAGAATCCTTCAGCAAAGTTAAGCGGCTTGAAATTCATGGAACCGTTTCTGTTTCAGGGGGTTTTCGTTCTTGTTTCAGATCTAAAAAAAGAAGTTTTCTCTATTCAAGAAATGACTATAGGAACTGCCGAAAAAGTGAATGAAGGGGGTCGTTCTTGTTTACACGTGTTTACAAGAGAAAGTTTTTTACCTTAGATTGTGTTTTTCTTCTAGCTCTCGAAGCGAAGCGGGAGAGAGCTTTTGTTTACTGCGCCAGCTGTAAACATTTTATATTCTGATTGAATATAATTAGGCTTGTTTACTTAAGGATAAGTCCCGCATTTTCAAAGACTTATGAAAGCATGGGTGAACCAGAGGGGGCGGTGTGGTGATGCAGGAAGGTCGGTATAGAGATTCACATAGGTCGATCTTGTTTATAGGAGTGATTGAGAACGGTCGATTCTGTTTACATCTGTTTACAAAAAATACCCTTTCTACAGAATAGCAAGAGTTCCTCGTAGAGAGCCAGACAGGTCGTTTTTGTTTACAGGAACTTGCTGGCAAAAGCCCTCACCTTGTCGGAGACTTCCTTGGTTATCTGCCTTTTTTCATTGAGAAGATAGCTCACCATTTGACCGGTGATGCCAAGGTGGTTGCCGAACTGCCTGACGTTCATCTGGGATTTTTTGTAAATCTCTCTAAACTCTTCAATGTCGACGATCTTGTTTTCCTTTTTCTCTAAGGCTGGAATCTCTTTATTGGCCTGGATAAGCTTTACTTCCTGTCCGAACCACTCGGGCGGAGTTAGGGTAAAAGAACAAGCGAAAGGATTTTCGCAATCAGAGGGAAGGCCCTTTTCACCGGTATGCGCCCATTCCCCTAAATAGCCGTGTTCTTTCATGTAGTTGAGCTCGGACTCCAAAGACCTTAGGTCTCGTAGCCTGTATTTGCTATCGGACCCCAGATGGCACCAATCCATCAGATTAGTGACTGAGATTTTTTGCTGCGGGCTCATTCTCCAAAAGATTGCCAATAGAGGGGTCAAATAGATAGTTAGGGGGTGTTCTCTATGATTTTCTTGGGCAATTTTTTTAAGCAGTTTCGTATATTTGGCCGATTGCCCGTCTTTAGGGTCGAATGCATTTTTATACCAAAAATCTGTAGCCCGAAGTTTGATTTTCTCATCAATGATGACTTTATCGAAAATTTCCTGCTGGAAGCCGTCTATGCTAAAAAGGCGCTCTCCTCGAAGGACTTCGCTTTTCCCATCCTTCCTGCGGGCTGTTATGAAAAGGCTTTGGAAGATTCTAATAACTTCGCTCGCTGTCTTTTTCAGCTCATGATCATAGGAGCCGTTAGCCTTCTTTTTGTGCCCAAGCCTAGCTAAATGGTCATTGACGCTCCAAATAAAATGCCCTTTTCTGAAATTTTCCTCCAAGCCGATCAACAAACCCAAAAGATGTCTTAGACCCTCGGCTCCAAAGGTGCGCTTTATATAGAGTGCCAGGCTTACTTCCCTAAAATGTATGTCGGATCTAAAAAGCGAGATGTCGATTTGAGCAGAAGCTTCTACTTTCGGGTTATCGCTGATGACCGCGATATGCTTGGAATGAACCTCTTCCTTCCCGCTTTCATAGGATGTTGTTTTTTCCACTTTTATGATGGAGGAAAAGAATTCTTCCGCTTCTTTCTGCTCTTTTTCCGTCCATTCAGAATGCGGTTTTGTCAATAGACGCCTTGGGATCATGTCCGGCTTTCCTGCAAACATAGCAAGCAGTGTGAACATCAGCGGATGAGAGGGAAGGGCAAAGGTTTCCTTATTCGAGGATTGCTCTACGATTTTTTCAATAGCTTCTTCAATAAGCGATCGTTGAGCGGTAGGCCCCATTTCGCTGAGTATGTTCTTCAAGGAATTAAGCTGATTCGGAGAAAAGTCCTGGATAGAGGAGGAGGTGGATTCCCATTCTTTGCTTTCCGAACGGGCGACTTCCCCGAGAGACACTCCAAGCTGCTGGAGATCGTCAACGGTATTGATATTGATGGTTTTTCCTGTCCTGTTATCCACGACATGCAGCTTTTTATTTACTACAGTAAGCTGGTAATTGGGCTCCCCATCGATTTCAAGAGCTGGCAGTTTTTTTTCTGTTTTATTTACGGCTTTCTTCTTTTCTTTTGTTTTTTCCATTTCGATCAGCTCTTTTCTTTTAGTGTGGACAAGGGTCTATCAAATACCAGAGGTATGGTTTGGTTGGACGGGCCATTGCGGTTTTTAAGGACGACTAAGTCGAGATCAACCATGCGGCTCATAGAGGAATCCCCCTTGGCGTCCGCACTTTCCTTAGCTCCGTTCCAAATGCCTAGGACAAGTTTTGCATCGTTTTCTATATCGCCGGCTTCACGCAAATTATCGAGCCGCAATACCTCTGATTTTGTGGCGCCTCTTCCGAGCTGAGCTCCTAAAATAATAGGCACAGAATTGAATTTGGCTGTTTCAAGAATAGTTTCCGAGATTTTTTGAAGCTCTAGCTGCCTTGTAGAAGATTTGCCTCGGAATTTGATTTTTTGGATGTAATCAATGAAGACAGCCCCCATTTTCCCTCTTTCCTTGAGGCGCGCGATCTCCCTGCCTAAATCATCCACAAAGAATGGATGGTCGCAAACAACAAGCCGATGGGTTTCCGTCCAAGATTGAAGAGTGGCGATGGCATTGTTAACTTTAGGCAGCTTGCTGATGCCTCCCCTGAGGTAGCCTTCTAAATTGGAGAGGTTATTGGCTTCACTAATGCACTCACCGCTGAGGATATTCAGAATCTTTAAAAGGATTTGATTTTTTGGTTCTTCATAGGAGAAAAAGTAGAATTCGCGGTCAGGATACAGCTTCACCATATTCACAAAGAAATTAAGCAGGGTCGTTGTTTTTCCATGCGAAGGCCGTCCGGCAATGATCGTGATGGCTTCCTGGGGGATTTGAATGGTTTTGTCGATGGATTTGTATCCGGTTTTCAGCCCCTCTTGGATATTTGATAAATCCGCTCTTAGGTTTTCTACTGTGTATGGCTTAAGACGGAATGCTTCTGCCTTATCCTCTTTTTTCAATTTTGAAAGCAGCTGGCTGGCTTTAACTAGATCTCCCTGGGAAAGGAGTTGCTGAGCCTCTTCTAAAGACTGCTTGTATTTTTCGGCATCGTCCTGAGTTTTCTGTTCTTTTAGAGCTTTGGCGAGAATGTTATCGATCTCGTTGGACGGCAATTCGAAGATAGTTTCTATTTCCCGCTTAAAAATGTTCTTGCTGAATTCATCTTCAATCTGGACGTAAGCTTTAGAAGCCCCGCCAAGGGCCGTAAATCGGCCGATGTCAGTTGCCAGGTCATGTTTGTAGGCAAAGTAAGACGGAAGCCACCTGACGCGCGCCTGGGCCTTTTCTTCAACGAGCTTCTTAAAAGCCTCCGGGCCGTTCGCTTTGACATATTCGTCTGGGTCTTTGAATGGAGAGAGCAAGTGCGGAGGAAGGATAAATGCCTCGATTCCATTCCTTTCCAAAAGTTCGGAGGTTTTTTTTGCCTTTTCAATGGAGCCTATCTCGCCTTTGCTGTCTTTTGCATCGTTGTCAAAAACGATGATGACTCGCTCGATTTCATAAATTTTTAAGCTCTCAATATGCTTAGCGGACAATTCTCCCTGACCGGTAGCAGCGATATTTTTTATGCCTAGGCTTGGAAGGTAAGCAGCGTCGGGAAGGCCCTCTACCAGGATAAGCTGTTTTTCCCGCCGGCATCGGTAAATATTAAAGGGGTCGTCTTTTTTGAGTCCTGAAGTATAGCTCCATCTATGCGTTTTTCCCTCATCATCAGAGATTCCCTCTTTGATCGTGGCTCTTTTGGCAAATCCCAGGATTTTGCCGAATCTGTCTCTGTATGGAAGGGCGGCTCTGAATAGGTCTCCCCCATTCCCATTGAGTTTAATCGAAGCCGTTTCTTGATGCCGTTCTTTTGGGAGCTTGGACTTCAAGTGTTTTCGTATTTCGGCGTCTTGAGGCCAATAAATCCATTCGGTGGCCTGAAGTTTGGCTGGATCATACCCTCTGACTCCGACTAAATAGTCGAGGGCTTCTTTTCCTTCGGGAGCAAATAGGAGCTCTTTTCCATACTGGAAGATCATTTCATAGAGATGGGATGCTGAATAAGAAGGTTTTTCCGGTATCGTAAAACCGCCTCTTTTCAGTTCTTCTAGAAGGTCGGTTCGGAAAGTTTCAGCCAAGTATTTGCATGATTCGACGAAATTAAGACCTTTTTCTCTTTGTATTAGTTCTATGATATCGAAAGACTCGTTGCAGCTAAAGCAATGCAAATGGCCCCAGCCCGGTCCTAGCTTGCAGCATTGAGAGCTTTTTGAATCATGTCCGGCGATGCATTTTCCTACTAGATAGCCGCCCACAGGCTTCATGGCTAGTTTGTGGCGCAGATCAAGATGGTCGATGACATCTTCTATCCGTATGGATGCTTTGAGTTTTTCTTTAGCCAAATTGCCGATCATGTCAAATCCCCTTGGAGCGCGCTTCCGATTTTCAGGTGTTTACTTGTTCTTCTTCCATGTTGATAAGCAATTGAATGGCCTCGCAAATCATTTCAGATTTTTCTGTAGCCCTCCCCTGCAATATTCGATTTGCATAGAGATCGTTGAACGCCTTATGAATGTCCTCTCTTAAATTAAAGGTCATTTTGCACGTCGGGATCCTTTGATTTTTTGATTGCTTACTCAGAATGGTAGGCTGTCTGGCCGGTTGGGGTTCCAGCTTAACATCTGGCTGTGCTTCCATTTTCCCAACAGGATGGATTGGAGGGTGGATTGCTGCATGTCCAGCTGACTGTGGCTGTGGAAAAATGGCTTGTTGGAAAGATGGAATAACGGGTGACTGGCCTTCTGGGTGACTGGCCGAGTGGCTGACAGGGTTCATGGTTTGGTGGCTGTCCATCTGGCTGGTTTGTTTGCTTTCTGGGTTGCCATCTTGCTGGCTGTCTGGTTTCCCAACCGTTTGATCTCCAAACATTTCACTCAACCCCATCTTGCGTTTTTCATTCACTTGAAGTTGCTTTTTAGATTTTTCCTTGAGTTCGTTAATTCCTGACATTAGTTAGTCTCCCCATAACTTCATTAACTAGGTTTCCATAGGCTTCCGCTCCCGAACATTTCGGATCATGGTCGAATACTGATTTACTAGATTCTTGAGCCTCGCTGAGTTTGATATTTTCTGGAATCTTGGTGTCAAAAACTTTGTCTCCAAACAGGTCGTTGACAGCCTCAAGCACGCGTTTAGCAAGATTGCTTCGTGTTTTGAAGAAGGTGAATAGAACTCCCATGATTTGAGCGTGGTGGTCTACTAGGCTTCCCGCTTTTTCATTGGTGCAATTCACAGACTCCAAAAAAGATTGAATGCCGGCTAAGCTGAAATAGTCTAATTGCACAGGTAAAATGATGTGTTCTGCTGTTAAAAAAGCATTAGCCAAAAGTGTATTGAAAGTGGGGGATGTATCAATGATGATGTAGTCGTATTCTGCGTTTTTGAGTTTTTTCCTCAGCACAAATTCTTTTGCTGTGGTCTGTGCCAGCTTATATTCTGCAGCCGAGAGAGAATTGTCGGAGGGGATCACGTGCAGATTCTCAATGTAGGACTGCTGGATCACATCTTTTATGGTGCAGTTGTCCTGGCATAGAAGTTCTGCTATCGTCTGCCGATTTTCTGTTTTGATTCCCAGACCCAAGCTCGAGTGGCCTTGCGGATCTAAATCAACAAGAAGAACTTTTTTGCCAGCGCGAGCAAGTCCTGCGCTCAGATTGATGGAGGTGATTGTAGTAATTTCCCCCCGATTTAAGCATTGGAGTTATGCTCGCAGATCCAGACGGAGAGCAATAATTGATTTGCAAGACCGCAGCTCTTTTTCCTGCTGGACATGTGTACCAATCTACGGTTCCGCTAGCTGCTGGATTTCCTTGGATAGGCACAAAAGCAAGCCCAGATAGCTTGTTTGTATATCCAGCGCACATCGCGTATCGATTGATGAAATCTTGCACAGGCATATTAAACCACCGTTAAATTGCCGATTCCTGAAAGAACAAGCCAATCTGTGTTGGCTGTAATACAAAGCAGGCGAACTGCATCGTATCTTACTGTGGAGGCAAGGCTGCCTCCGGTTCCAGTCGTTGAGTCCACTCCATCCATGTGGATGACTTGTCCTGAGTTTTGTGCGATCTTCCATCCGCCTGCTCCCTTTCCGGCTATTTCGACCATATCGCCGACTGAAGCACTTGAAGGAAGAGTAACAGTGACAAGGCTTGTGTTATTCGCGATGTAGCCGTTATTCACAGCTGCCGATTGAGATGTTCCAGAAACGGTATTCCACGTGATGCCTCCGCCCCCGCCTCCACCAGCCGCCCATTTGGCTCCTGTTGGTTGGGTGTTATCAAGTGTCAGAACAAACCCATTTGTTGAAGCCGTAAGAATGCCAGGGCTTGAGCCTCCTCCTTTTCCTAGAAGCAGGTCTCCCTTGTTAAAGAGGGCGGGTGTATTGATGGAAGTATTAATCGTCATATTTAAATCTTTAAGAACTCGGTTTAATAAAAATTCCGCCAAAATCACACCATTGGTCCCCAGTAGCCTTTGTCCCTATGACATTCGACCCGCCAAGAACTTGGATTTGAGGATTGATCACGCTTCCAGGACCGATGCCATTTATGAAACCGCATACTTGTAGCGTCAGTTCATTATCTGAAGTTCTCGAATTGGCAGCATTTATTTCGTAATACAGATTCCTATTGACGTTGGTGATGGAAAAGATAGCGGTGGTATGGGAGGTGGTAATGCCTGTGATAGTGACTTTCCCTTGGAAAAACCAGGTGCCAATGGGAAAGACTGAAGGGATCGTATAGAGGCCTGTCGAAGGATTGTACCCACTGAATGGATCAAATATTTCTGTATCGCAAATTAGGGTGGCTGTTGATCCTCCGCCTGTGATGGCTGATTGCGAGGTGCTTTGATAGGCAAAAAAAGAGAAATTATCTGAAAGTAAAAAACCGTTATTAAATCCTGCCATTGAATATCTCTTTTCTATGTCTCATATTTTTCTCATGAATTTGTTAAGACTGTTTGATAGCTGTAAGTGCAAACCCAGTTGTAAGTCGTTGAGGATATCCCAGTGATTCTGATGCGCGCTGTCTGTGTG
>JABEVM010000128.1 GCA_013041585.1 Chlamydiota bacterium | reverse complement strand
GCGTTTCTTCCACATTTTCAGTTGCTTCTACATGAAAAGTAATTCGATCAGCTCCCGCTTCAATAAATTTTTCTATATAATCAAAAGGATTATAGATCATTAAATGGACATCTAAAAATAAATTCGTAGATCGATTGATCGCAGCTACAGTTCTTGGTCCTAAAGTGAGATTAGGCACAAAATGACCGTCCATAATATCGATATGTATCGCATCAGCTCCCGCATCCTCAACTCGCTTCGCCTCAGTACTTAATGAGCCAAAATCACCCGATAAAATCGAAGGCTCGACCCTTACATGCCATTTTTTTGTCATATAAACCACTTTTCAATTAAATCAATATACGAAGAAAATAAAAAGAACCTCTCTAAGAAGATAATGTGTCATTTCTCAAAAGTCAAGGGCTTGTTGGACCGCAGAAATAAAAAGCTGCCTTTTCTCGGTATTATCACAAAAATATATATATCCTATGTAGCTCACTTCAAACATCTGCAAGTGCAAGAATACAAGACCTGGTGAAGATATAAGAACACTTTCGACTGCGTCAAAAATCGGCTGCTTTAAAGAAAAGTCTTGCATAGAGACCATAACAAAAGCGTGCTTTTCATCTTCCTTCGAGAGGAGTTCAAATTTTTTCTTATCTCCTCCCGATTTTTGGGAAAGATCTAGAAAAAGTAGAAAGAGCTCTTTTAAAGGTTCGGAATCGATAAGACTTCTCATTTCCACTGGGAAAATTGAGTGATAAAAATTTTCTAGTAAAAACTCATTTTTCTCGCCGATATCGCCAAGTGATTTTTTTAAAGATAAAAACACCTCTATCTGTTTAGAAATCATACCACCATTAAAATCCCTAACCTCTCCGATAATCTTTTGGAGCTCAGTAATGACTTCTTGCCTTGCTTTATACAGGTCTACAGTATGATCGCTTCGTAAAAAAGCTATGTTGGGAAGGCAAGCACGAAATACAGTAGCTTCTTTAGGATATCTCTTTCGAAGCATCCCAACTTTTCTAATTCGATCGGGGAAAAATTTAAGCCCAGTTTTAGCATCATGAAACAATTTCTGGATCAAAAGACTTTCTGGCTTAAGAATTCTGACTAAAATCACAGTAAAGGACAAATCAGCATCGGTCTGTTCATCAAAAGAAATGATGACCTGCGGGATGTCATTTACATATTTGAGTTGCTGACTCAAGGTTATAATATTACGCATAACCTCTTCTTCGTTACGGGGCATAAAAACAGGCCTTAAAAGATGTTCGACCTGAGATTTAAGTTCGTTTGGGAGCACCTTGCGTAAATTTTTGATCTCATCTATGCTAAAATCACCCCCATCGCCCTTTTCCACCTCTAAATAAATCGTAAGTATTCGATCATCTCGATTTTCATTAACAAAGAAAGAATCCTCTATTGCTCGCACAGTTGGAAAATGATTCTGAATGGCTTTTAAAAGATGCCTTTGCTCAAAAATTTCGTTCTCTTTGAGTAAATTCACACCCACAAACATCGATAATACTTTTTTCGTCCCAAAGGGCAGATGAAGGCGCGAATGCAAAAGCTTTAAACTTAAATGCCGTTTGTCCGGGCTAACTTCTCCTTGTTTCCGTAAAATTTTTCGAAACAAGTAAAAGATATAGATGATGCGGCTCATCTGCTGAAATTCTCTAGCCACCTTGAACTCATCTCTACACATGACAAGGAATTGCTGCATTTGGCTAAATATATCATAATCAAAATCTTGGGGGCGCGCCTGTACAAGAGCAGTGATCCTATCTTGGATTAATGAGGTTTTCTCATCCGCAGACAAACCTTTAATCTCTAATATACGACTAGCATGGTAACCAGAGACAACTCCTAAACGAATCTCTGATTCAAGAACTTTTAAGTTTTGTTTAATTAATTCCACGTCCTGAAGCTGATCAGAGCAAATGACGATTTCGGCTGCAGTATAAACTTGGTTACTAATGTCTGGCAGTTTAAAATCCGCAGCAAAAAAAAGGCCCACGTTGATTCTCTTTCCAGGAGAGAGCCACCGACTTAAAATATCTAAAAAAAATTTCCCTGCATTTAATCTGTAACGACAAAGCAGAAACACGGAAATATTTAAAGAACCCTCTTGATGAATCCACTTAACGAGCGGAAGTATTTCCTCGAATTCTTTTTTCCAATCTTCACAAAATTCATCTTCTAAAAATTCAGAATAAAAAACATCCGCAGGCAAAATTCTCTTTAATGCATTGCGTACACTCGAACTATACAATTCTGTGCTAGAGCTTTTATCAAAACTGTCTACAACAGTCTCAATCTTCGGAAAATTTTTATAAAGGAGCATAGACTTCCTCTACCTCGCTCTCATACTGAAAGGATGTATAGTTAGTTCTAGGGAACTCTCCAATAAATGTACCTTCATTCAAATCTCTATCTTGAAAAGAACGCACATGAAGAGGCAAGTTGTTCTTTTCAGCAAGGATCACACATCTAGAATGAAGGACTTTGGCGCCCTCTTGCACAATCTGCAAAACATCCTTATAAGATATAGCAGGAAAAAACGTAGCATTAGGCTCTTTTTTTGGATCTTTTTCATAAATACCGGGAACATCTTTAAAAAATTCAACTTTTTCAGCTTGCAGAGCAACTCCGAGCGCTACCGCTGTCGTATCGGACCCGCCTCTTCCTAAGGTAGTAATCTCCCCTTGTCTACTAACCCCCTGAAAACCGGCCACGATCACAATATGCCCATTAGAAAGATTTTCCAAAATTCGTTTTGGCCTCACCTCTAATATACGCGCATCCGAGTGGCGATTGCATGTAATGATGCCTGATTGGCTTCCAGTGAGGCTCACGCCTTTCTTCCCTTTTTTATCTAGGGCCATGGCAAGAAGTGCGATACTGATCCTCTCTCCTACAGAAAGGAGCATGTCGAGTTCTCTTCTTGGGGGTGTTTCGTGAACTTGCTTAGCTAAAGAAAGAAGTTTATCTGTGGCATCTCCCATTGCGCTGACGACTACAACAATATTTTGATACACTAAAGTTCGATCAAGGATTAAATCTGCAATTTGAGAAAACTTTTCAGGGGAAGAGACGGACGCTCCTCCAAACTTCATAACTAACGTTCTCATAGCCATTCCACAAAACTAGAAAATAAAGATTTGTCTTTATAAAAAGACCTATCCTAATGCAAAAGCCTCTTGCAGGCAACGAAGAAATCAAGTTTTTGCAAAAAAGTAATAAAGATTTTTTAAAAGACCAGTTCTTGAAATTGAAAAAAAGGGAAGTCGTTTTACAATTATTCTCAAATTACGCAATCTTTCTCCAAAGGAGGTGTTTCGATGGCTCAGGCTGTTCACTTGAGACCCTATAACACGGTTTACTCAGACGCTATTGATAACTATGAAACTTTTTTTAAAATTTCAGAAAGCACAGAACTCGCAGCTCTTTCGTTCGAACAAGAATGCGAAGTCATCACCGCTCGCATATCACCTTCCTCATCCAATTCTTCTAAAATGATCCTGCCATTTACACTCTCTGAACTTTACGTGAAAAAGGAATTTGTTCAGCAAATTTCTCAAATTGTTCAGGATAAAATTAAATTTATACAAAACAAAGAGCCCTCAATCAGAAAAGAATTAGAAAGCGCTAAAGAAAGTTTTGAGTTACGCCCCTTAGATCGAGACACTCTTGAAGTCCTATTTCGTACCGACCCAGATCTTCTAGATTTACTTACAAGAAAATATTCTTCGGTTGCCATCACATACTACGAGGACATGAAAGAAAAATTACAGGTTTTGGAAGGGACCCTTTCACGAGTAAATCTACTCGCAAGTTCCTTTCTAGGTAAAATAAGCACTTGTTTAGGAGCCATACATACTAAGATTAAAGAGCTAGAACAGACTGAACAAGAGGAGAAAAATACAAAATTTGAGGGATCTACGAACCCTACTCTCTTCGAATCTATTTCAAATGAATGGACTGAAATCTCAATCGATGACGAAATGCGAAGGATGGCCATAAATCAACAAGTAAAAGAATTTCTTGATAAGTTTAGTTTTTTTGAAAACGAGTCAAGCAATTTAAAACTATCATTCTTTGAAGCCTCTAGAGTTTAACTGACTCTATCCCTGCGTTTTTATCATTGCATTTATTATTAATCCTTTGTTACGATTTTTCCATTATCTATAAACTTAGGAGAAACCCTTAACATGTCCAAAAACCTTAAACACGACTGGAGCGATTCCAAAATTATCGACGACGTCGATTTCCAAGAAAAAGATGCCGAACAATTTAAAAAGCTATTAGACCGAAGAGAAGAAAGTGCTGGAGCAGGTTCTGTATCTTCGATGAGTACAGGCCAAATTTTTAAAGGCCGCATCGTTGAAATCACAAAAGACTTTGTCGTAGTTGACGTAGGTTTAAAATCAGAGGGTCTCGTTCCTATTGATGAATTCTCCGATTCTGAAGAATTATTTTTAGAAAACCAAGTCGAAGTTTTCCTAGATCAAGCTGAAGGCGAAGACGGACAAATCGTCCTTTCCAGAGAAAAAGCAAGACGCCAAAGACAGTGGGAATACATTATTAATCACTGTAAAGAAGGCTCCCTTATTAAAGGAAAAGTCATGCGCAAAGTTAAAGGCGGCCTGATGGTAGACATCGGCATGGAAGCCTTCTTGCCTGGCTCGCAAATTGACAATAAGAGAATTAAAAATCTTGATGAATACATTGGCCACACTTACGAATTCAAGATTCTTAAAATTAACATGGAACGTAAGAATATCGTTGTTTCTCGTAGAGAACTCCTTGAAGAAGAACGTATTTCTAAGAAAGCTGAAATGCTCGAAAATATTAATGTCGGCGAAATCCGTAAAGGTATCGTCAAAAATATCACTGACTTCGGTGTATTCTTAGACTTAGAAGGTATCGATGGTCTTCTCCACATTACTGATATGACATGGAAGAGAATTAAGCATCCTTCTGAAATGGTTGGACTCGGCGAAGAGCTTGAAGTTGTCATTTTACATGTCGACAAAGAAAAAGGCCGCGTAGCTTTAGGAATGAAGCAAAAAGAATCAAATCCTTGGGAAGAAATTGAGAAAAAATATCCTGCTGGAACAAGAGTTAGAGGTAAAATCGTTAACTTAGTTCCTTATGGTGCCTTTATCGAGATCGAGCCAGGTATTGAAGGTCTGATCCACGTATCTGAAATGTCATGGATCCGCAACGTATCTGATCCTGCAGAAGTTGTAAATAAAGGTGATGAAGTTGAAGCGATTGTTCTTTCTGTTCAAAAAGAAGAAGGGAAAATATCTTTAGGCCTCAAACAAACTGATAAAAACCCATGGGAAGATGTCGAAAGAAAATATCCGATCGGCAGCAGCGTACCAGCAGAAATCCGCAATTTAACAAACTACGGAGCTTTTGTTGAGCTCGAGCCAGGGATTGATGGACTCATTCACATCTCTGACTTAAGCTGGATCAAAAAAGTTTCCCATCCTTCCGAAGTTCTTAAGAAGGGTGATAAGGTAGAAGCTGTTATCTTGTCAGTGGACAAAGAAAGTAAGAAAATCACACTTGGTGTAAAACAACTCAGCCAAAATCCATGGGAAACAATTGAAAAAACGTTACCAGTTGGATCGCTCGTAAAAGGTGTTGTTTCAAAAATCACAGCGTTTGGCGCTTTCATCGAACTTGCAAATGGAATCGAAGGCTTAGTCCACGTGACTGAACTATCTGATCAACCATTTGGAAAAGTAGAAGATGTGGTTGCTAAAGGAGAAGAAGTAACAGCTAAGGTAATTAAAGTAGATCCTGAGCATAAAAAGATTGCTCTTTCGATCAAGGATTACCTAGTTGATAAGAACAAGCACAACCGTGACGATATCGTTATGGCAAATCCGGGAACAAAAGAGTCTACTGCTAAAAAGAAAAAGAGCGCGAAAGCAGAGAAAGAAGAGAAAGAAAACCAGGATCAAGATAACGAATAGGTTTTAAAGAGAAATGGGCGGTCACCTGCCCATTTCTCTACCATCTAATCCAGTACAGGCAAGAGGTGATCCCCTGTATTCGAGATAGAAATAGAGTCATAAAATTCCAAAAAATAGTATAAATGTGTACAGTATCTACCTTCAATAGGGTAATAACGAATGAATAAAGATTTAGTCGCTATATTCGAGTATTTAGAACGCGAGAAAGGGATCAAGAGAGAAGTGATCATCGGTGCGATCGAAGAATCGCTTCGAGTTGCTGCCCGTAAAAGCGTAAAAGGACTTATTAATATCTCCGTAAACATCAATTCCAAATCGGGAGATATCGAAGTTATTGCACAAAAAGAAGTTGTGGATAAAGTCACCATTCCTGAAGAAGAAATTTTATTGCAAGATGCAAAAGTACTGCACCCGAATTGCCAACTAGGCGACTGGGTGGATATCACTGTTACACCGCAATACTTCGGAAGAATCGCAGCGCAAACTGCAAGACAAGTCATTTCTCAAAAACTACGCCATGCTGAAAGAGATGTGATTTATGAAGAGTATCGTCATCGCTTGAATGAAATTATTTCCGGCAGTGTAAAGAGAGTCGTTCGCGGAGCTACCCTGATTGTTGATTTAGGAAAAGTAGAGGCTATTTTACCAGATCGTTTCTACCCAAGAACAGAAAGATACAATGTAGGTGATCGCGTTCAAGCTCTTCTATTCGAAGTAAAAGACACAGAAAACGGCGGAGCGGAAGTCATTCTATCTAGAAGTCATCCTGAATTTGTTGTGCAACTTTTTATGCAGGAAGTTCCAGAAATCAATGATGGCACAGTCGTTATCGAAAGAATCGTAAGAGAAGCTGGATACCGCACAAAAATGGCGGTTCGCTCTACAGATACTAAGGTAGATCCTGTAGGAGCTACTGTAGGTGTCAGAGGAACTCGTGTCAAAAACGTGATTCGCGAAATCAATAATGAAAAAATCGATATCGTATCTTTTTCAGAAGATCGTTTGCAATTGCTACAAAACTTACTAGCTCCTATTGAAATCAAAATGATCAACGTAAACGATGAAACAAATACGATTTCTATTGTGGTAAACGATGAAGATTATCCGAACGTTTTAGGTAAAAGAGGAATCAATGCTAGATTAAATGCTGAGATTCTTGGAATTGATCTGAACGTACAGAAGATGAGCGAATACCAAGATACAATGATGCTCCAAAGAGCTGAGCTCGCAACTTCAAATGACCCTACACTGGATGAAACACTCCACGTAGAGGGAATGAGCCCGTTAATTCGAGAAAGCTTGATCAGTGCTGGATACGATACACTTCGCAAACTGCTTCAAGCAACACGCAAAGATTTAATCGCTATACCTGAGATTAGCTCAGAAATGGCTGATAAAATCTTAGAACAAATCAAAAAAAAGAGGATGTAGCCATTGGCCAAAAATCTAAAGCTGAATATTAAAAATGCTCAACTTGCTGAAGCGTTGAATCTTAATAAGCTGAAAAAAGCCCCAGCTAAAAAAGTCGCACCAAAGCAAGAAGAGCCTGCAGCAGAGCCTATAGTTGAAACAAAAGCAGCCTCTCCACTACCAGTTCAAGAAAAACCGGTAGAAGCAGCCCCTTTGCCAAAAGAGGTTCCACCTCTTCCTGAAGTAAAAACGGCTCCTGTAGAACCGAAACCAGCAGCTCCACAAGAAAAACCAGAAAGCGAAGCGACAAGACCTGCACCTACAGCACCGGCTCATAAAGAATATAGAGAAATGCCTCCTAGAGGAAATTTCTCTCCTCCCCCTCCAAGAGAAGGACAACCTTACCGCGACAATAGACCAAGCTATCCTTCAAGTAATGCTCCTAGAGGAGACTACAGACCATCGTCTCCAAGCGGGGCGCCTAGAGGAGATTACAGACCCTCATCTTCAAGTAACGCTCCTAGAGGAGATTATAGACCCTCATCTCCAAGTGGTGCTCCTAGAGGAGACTACAGACCTTCATCTCCAGGTGGTGCTCCTAGAGGAGATTACAGACCCTCATCTCCAAGACCTCCTTTCAGACAAGAATCAAGACCTGTAACAACAGTTTTGCCTAAAGATATTGAAAAACCGGAAAAACGCTTTGATAAGCCTTTTGCCAAAGAATTCAAGGATGATGCTGATAAAAAAGCTGGAGTTTTTAAAGAATACAAAGATTTTAAAACTGCTAAAAAACAAGATACGAAAGCATTTGATTCCAGAGACAGACAAGGTCTACGTGAAAGCGATAGCGAAGGCTGGAGACGTAAAAAAGCGGCCCAAAAGAAAGCCCTTGCTGCTGAAGAAATTGATATCAGACCCAAAACCTTAAAAGTAAAAGTTCCTATCTCTGTAAAAGATTTAGCTGCAGAGATGAAGCTGAAAGCTTCTCAGCTGATTGCTAAGCTATTTATGCAAGGAGTCGTCATCACACTTAATGATCTGCTCGATGATGAAACAACCATTCAGCTGTTAGGTCAAGAATTTGAGTGTGAAATTACTATCGACACTAGCGAAGAAAAAAGACTTCGTATTACCGAAGAAAACATAAAAGAAGAAATTACCCAAACACCTCCTGATCAGCTGATTCTTAGACCCCCTCTTGTTACCTTTATGGGACATGTCGATCATGGTAAAACAAGCTTAATTGATGCAATCCGCAAAAGTAACGTAGCAGGCGGCGAAGCAGGCGCGATTACTCAGCACATCGGAGCGTTCCAGTGTCATACAGCTGTTGGAACCATAACTATTTTAGATACACCAGGTCACGAAGCTTTTTCAGCAATGAGATCTAGAGGTGCGGATGTAACAGACATCGTGGTTTTAGTTATTGCAGGAGATGAAGGGATCAAAACACAGACAGTGGAAGCGATTCAACAAGCAAATGACGCTAAAGTTCCTATTGTCGTTGCGATCAACAAATGTGATAAGCCAGGGTTTGATGCAGAAAACATCTATCGCCAACTTTCAGACCGCAATCTACTTCCTGAAGCATGGGGCGGTAGTGTCATTACAGTAAAATGTTCTGCAGTCACAAAAGAAGGCATTAAAGAGCTTTTAGAAATGCTTGCCCTACAAGCTGAAATCTTAGAATTAAAGGCTAATCCTAACTCAAGAGCTAGAGGATCAGTCATTGAATCAGAGATGCACAAAGGCTTAGGAGCTGTTGCTACTGTTCTTGTACAAAACGGAACATTAAAACTTGGTGATTCAGTTGTTTTTGACCAGCATTGGGGACGCATTAAAACAATGCACGATGAAAACGGTAAGGAGATGCAAACAGCAGGTCCTTCTACACCTGTAAAAATTACAGGTCTTTCCGGCCTCCCTGAAGCAGGAAGCGAGTTCATCGTAGTAGGAAGTGAAAAAGAAGCAAGAGGTCTTTCTGAAGGCCGAATCGAAGGGAAAAAGACTACACTCGCATTGCAAACAAAACGTGTCGGCGTAGAAAGCCTTCTACAGCAAAAAGCGGAAAGCCAAGAGAAGAAAATCTTAAATCTCGTTCTTCGAGCCGACGTACAAGGATCTTTAGAAGCGTTAAAAACATCACTTCTTAAAATTACCTCGAAAAAAGCTGAGATCAATATTATTTCTGCAGGAATTGGAGAAGTTTCAGAATCCGACATCCAGCTTGCAGCAGCGTCTAAAGCCACAATTATCGGCTTCCATACCCAAGTAGAAAGCCATGCAGAAGACCTGATCAAACAAACGAAAGTCATCATCAAACTTCATGATATCATTTATCATGCTGTTGATGATGTAAAAGTTATCATGAAATCCCTTCTCGACAAAATCGCCCAAGAAACGGATACGGGATCTGCTCTTGTTAAAGCTACATTCAAAGCTTCACAGATCGGTGTTATTGCTGGGTGCCAGGTTATAGAGGGAACAATCAAACGTAATCATTTGATACGTCTACTGCGCAATGATGAAGTGGTCTGGAAAGGCACAATCGGATCTTTAAAACGTGTGAAAGAAGATGTGAAAGAGGTTTCCAAAGGGTATGAATGTGGTATTCTTCTAAACAATTTCAACGACGTGAAAGAAGGCGATATCATGCAAGCCTATGAGATCACCTATCTGGAACAGGAGTTATAAAAGAGTCTCTTGTATGGAAAATAAAAGAATTCACAGATTAAATTCCCTTCTAAAAGAAGTCATTTCTGAAGTGGTAACACGAGATGTAAAAAACCCTCATGTCGCCACTCTTGTTACCATTACCAGCGTAGATATATCCAGCGATCTGCACTACGCTAAAGTATTTGCAAGTGTGATCGGCACACCGGAGCAAAAAAGACAAACTATAGACGCTCTGCAATCTGCAGCGGGTTTTATCGCCATCCAAGCTTCTAAAAAAGTTGTCCTGCGCTATTTTCCAAGTCTTCAGTTTAAGCTAGACTCTTCTGTAGATGAGCAAGCACACATTGATGACCTCCTTGTGAAAATTAGACAAGAGCAGAACTCTCGTAAACCACCAAAAGATGAATAATCACCTCTAGAAATTCTATGATTGAAGGCATTTTGCTTGTCAACAAGCCAAGAGGGAAAACTTCATTTAACCTAGTCTCTAGGCTGCGCTTTTTATCGGGCATTTCTAAAATTGGGCATGCAGGCACTTTAGATCCTTTTGCAACAGGTGTCATGGTGATGCTTGTTGGTAAGAAATTTACTAAAATGTCAGATCAGTTTCTGGGACAAGATAAAGAGTATGAAGCAACTGTCCGTCTTGGGATTGCAACCGATACATTCGATCTCGATGGAAAAATGGTCTCTGAATCAGACAAAATACCAACTCTTAGCCAGCTTCTGGAAGCTTTAACGCATTTTCAAGGGGAAATTCTGCAAACCCCTCCAATGTTCTCTGCAAAAAAAGTCCAAGGAAAAAAGCTATACGAACTCGCTCGCAAAGGGATCACAATCGAGAGAAAAGAAGTCCCCGTCAAGGTGGAAACTACCTTTCTCTCTTATGAATATCCGTTTGTAAAGCTCCGCCTTGCCTGTTCGAAAGGAACGTATATTCGATCTATTGCGGATGATTTAGGAAAATATCTACAAACCGGGGCTCATCTTACTGAGCTAACCCGTATACGAAGTGGACCATTTCTTTTACAAGAATGTGTAGAAATCTTTAACATGGAAAAAAGCGATTTACTTTCAGCGAAATTTTTGGAAGGGATTCCATGCTAGTTATAACCGATTTCCATAATCCTTTAGTAGAGCCTTGTCTTCTTACTATGGGAAATTTTGATGGTGTACATCTAGGCCATCAATCTCTTTTGCGATATATGCAAAATCTAAAAGGAGTAAAAAAAGATCACAAAATCGTTGTAATCACTTTTATTAATCATCCCCTCGACGTTTTACATCCCACTCATGCGCCTCGTATGATTTGCTGCTTGGAGCAGAAATTACTCCTTCTGCAGGAGCAAGGTGTCGATGTTGTCTGTCTTTTAGAGTTTACACAAGAGCTCTCTGAACTTCCCTATGATGTATTTATAAGAGATCTGAAAAGCTCTTGCAATTTCTCAGATCTTATCCTAGGGAAAGGATCGGCCTTTGGAAAGGATAGACAAGGCATAGAAGAAAATGTAAAGCCTCTCTCGGAAGAACTCTGTTTTTCCTGCCATTATCTACCTAAGTACTCTCAAGGTGATCTGACCGTCTCATCCGGAAACATCCGTAAGTTGATTCAGAAAGGAGAGCTAAAAGAAGCAGCAAAACTTTTAGGTCGCCCCTATTCTCTTTTTGTGACTTTAGAGCTCAGTGATCAACATTTTCTTGTTGCAGGAGAAGATTTACAGAATCTAGAGCGTCCCCCACCAGGCGCATATAATAGTAAAATTATTTTCTCAGAAAAAGAGATCCCTGCTATAGCTTATTTTGAGGAAGATACTTTACAAATTCGCATTTCATGTGATCTCCTTCCCGAAGGAGCCCATGGAAGTCAATGTGAACTTGCTTTCTCAGACAAATAAACAAATAAAAAATCTGGGAAACAATGTTTAAACCTATCCTTTTTGTTATACTTGTATTCGTATTAGCTCTCTATTTAGCTATCTATCAACAGCCTCTCCTACTCGATATTTACAATCTGATTACTATTGAGATACCAGAATTTTTCAAAAACCTCTTTGGAAGCTCTAAAAGTTAATTTTTGCATCTCTAAGTAAAAGCCTGAAATGGAAATATGTATGCATGACCAAAACGCATTTTCTCTATCGCAAATTTTTAAGCTAGATGAGCTTACCTCCGATATAAAATATCAAGATTCCTGCGAGTATTTTTCTCCCCATCTACTTCAATACATTCAGAATTTTCCTTTCGAAGAATATAAAGTCTATTCAATCACGGAAGAAGGAAGATTTTTTTTAGATCCAATTGGCGATATAATTAAAAGTCGTTTGCGCCGAGGAGAGCCATGGGAATTACATATCAAAGATTTTCTCCAAAAATGTACTAAACCTGGAAGCGCTGTGATCGATGTAGGAGCACATATCGGAATTCATTCTATGCGCATGGCAAAGCTTGTGGGTCCTCAAGGAAAAGTCTACTCTTTTGAGCCGCAACCTAAAATCATGAGAGAGCTTCTTATGAACCGCTTACAAAATGACCATAAGAATATTCATGTCTTTCCAGTCGCGTTAGGTAATAGCAATAGAACAATCGAGCTAAGTCCCTTGGTTGCAGGAAATGAAGGAGGAACCTCTATCGGGAATGGAAAATCTGGATATTTTGCGCCTCTTCGCACGTTAGATTCTTTCCATTTCACCAATGTGTCCTTGATCAAAGTCGATGTAGAATGGATGGAAGATGCCTTTTTAGAAGGTGCCAAAAATACCATCATCCAGAATAAGCCCGTGATCTTGATTGAAATTATGGGTGGACATCACTACGCACATGCTTCGGAAGAGATTCGGGGAAAAATTGATAATACAATTGGTTTTCTTGAAAGTTTGGGATATAAAGTAGAAAACATCCTTGGCTGTGATTATATAGCTGTTCCTAAAGTGAATCATGTATAGCATTCGGGCCTGCGATGTTTTGCACCCCACACCTCATTTTTTTGCCAATTCCTGATTTCATCTAGGTCAAATGTGGCTAAGAAAATCCCCTCTTCTTCGTTTGCGATCAGAAGAGGTTTTCCGCTTGGTAAAAACGCGCAGCTATGCCCATCATTTTTGGGTTTTGGATAATTTGCTAAGGCAAGCCCCACCATATTTTCAAACGCTCTTACGCGAAATTGCTGGAGGCGCACATCTGCTAAAACAGGATCACGCTCTACAAGACAAGAGTTAGGGGTAAGAATTATCTCAGCGCCTTGAAGCATCAATGTCCTAGCGCTTTCGGGAAATTCTCTATCAAAACAGATCATTGCTCCAATCTTTACCTGTCCTTTAGCAAAAATAAGATCTACTACAGAAAAACTTTTTCCGTGAGCTAGCCTACTTTCTGGCTCATCAAACTCACAGGTATGAACTTTGTCATATGTAAGGATAATCTTTCCTTCTTTGTCAGTCACAGCGATAGAATTTGTAGGTTTTCCCTGATCCTTGCCAAGATAAGTAATTGCAATGGCCATCTCAAGATTTTTAGCAAGTTCTTGAAAGGTGGTAAGAAAAGGATCAGTGAGCTCAATCGCATTTGCAAAATGCATGAGTCCCGCCTCATAACCTACTTGCCAAACCTCTGGGAACAAAGCCAAATCAGCTCCCAAAGCTTTCGCTTTTTTACAAGCCTCGATCCCCTTACTCAAGTTTTCAGCCGGAGTATTTTTAGGAGAAATTTGCAGTAATGCAACAGTAAAAAGAGTCATCTTTCACCTAGGTCTAAGAGTAGAGAGACTCTTTTTACTCTATTCACTCACTGATTGCAATGTTCTTTTCCATTCGATTTTCCTAAAAGCTTTCATAACACTTCCACTGAGTAAAACAAGAAAAATCCCTAATGCAGTAGATCCAATTCCAAGAAAAATTGTGGATGTATTCACGGAGATTTTAGTCACTTCACCACTGAGTAGACTTCCCATAGAAAACGCAAGCGTTGTAGCTCCCATCATCATGCCAGAGCGCTCCTTTGGCGCTGCTTTCGAGGCAAAAGACATAACACTTGGCGCTATAAATAGCTCTCCTAAGGCGATCGATCCCAAACCAAAAACGAGATAGAGGATGGATGGAGACGAGAGAATTGATGCGACATACAAGATGAAAAACGCTGCACTAAGGCAAAGAAACGCAAGAGAGAGACGCACCAGTAAAGAGCTGCGAAATTTACCAAGGAAAGGCCCAACCAAAATGATTGTGAGAGGATTAATCGCAGCGATCACGGCGCTTGGAATTTCGATACCAAAAACAGTGCGCGCAATATGCATCTCAGAAAATACCATGAGAAGCGATCCCCATAACTCTTCTGCAGTAAAATAGGAAATGAGTAGAAAAAAGGCTGCTGCAAGGGCAGCTAAAAGCTGCTTTGTCATACTTTTTCCAAGTTTAATAAGAAGCAGTACGAGAGACAAAATTCCAAGTGGCAATGCAAAGCTATGCACGATTTGAAAATAGCTAAGCAAAGTACCTACTCCAGCGCATGCACAAATGCAAGCGAGAAGAGAGATTACAAGAGGTGCTTTCTTTGCAATATCGGACACAAGGACTGTTTTGATTTTGCAAGAAAAAAGAACCATGCTGACTACCATCCCAAAGGCTGCAAGTCCAAACCCTACGTGCCAGCCGTAGAGATGCGCCACAAAACCACATAGGACAGCTGCAAGAAGCCCTCCTAAGTTCATTCCTACATACAGAAGAGTAAATCCCTTTTCTCTTCTCGAATCTCCTTTTTCATAAAGAAGGCCTAATATAGCCTGAAGACTCACTCGGAAAAGGGCAGACCCACAGACAATCGACCCAAGTCCTAGATAAAAAAGGAAAGAGGTAGAAGAAAAAGTTAAGAGAATGTGACCAATAGCAATTGATACACCTCCAAGGAGTACAGCTCTCTTATATCCCAAAAACCGATCTGCAACATATCCTCCAAGAGCTGCAAACACTTTGACAAAGGCAACATAGAGCGTATAGAGCAAAAACGCCTGGGCTGCGCTAAAGCCTAGCTGAGAAATCAGGTAAAGAACCAAAAGAGCTCTCATTCCAAAAAAACTAAAACTTTCCCACATTTGCACAAGAGAAAGAAAGATCACTCCTCTAGGATGAGATAAGGTGTGTTGCGTCATAGATCACCTTTAGGTTGCAGGTTAGAAAATGTCTCAGGGTAAATATGAGCTACACTAAAAAATGCGGGTTTGTCCGTTCTACATCCTAATTTTGTCCCCTCTTGTCGATATCTTTGGATCTCTGCTCTCTCTGTTTCAGGTAAGTGGACAATATCCTCATGCTCAGCATACTCATGCGGCTGTTTATCGGTGAATTGAGGATAAACAGCGATATTAGCCAGGAGAAATTGGATGAGACCATACCCTTCAAGGTCTCTACAAATCTCTTCTCTGGATTTTTCGCTATTAAAAAAACCTTCGATAACAAAAACAGCATCTCTCTTATCAGGAGGATTTTCCATTAGGATCATACGAGGAACAGCAGCATCTTCTCCTGAAGCTTTGAAGTAAAAAAGAGGATGTTGAATTACCCCTTTTGGATGATAGGCAGCAAGTGCAATGGGGATACCTTGCCTTGCAATGTCTATAATGGTTGCTTTTACATTATAGAAAGCGCAGGAGAATTGAAGGGTTTCTCCACGAGGAGTTGTATAGACTTGTGTAAAACGATCTTCTAGACACGCTCTCTCTTCAATCTTTAAACTAGAAGCTAGCCCCTGAACGACTCGTAGCGAGTCCAAGTTCATCTGCTGCTTTGCTTGCACAATTAACCTCTTTACAAGGTCTATAGGACAGTTCTTAGATAGCTTGTCTTTAATTGGCTGCGCGTCGATACGTATTGTTACTTGCCCGCTAGAGCTGAAAGAAAGACTTTGTCCACGCCTCAGAATGTAGGCTCTCACAAGATAATCCATCTTTTTTGAAACTGTTAGGTTTAGTCCTACAGACTGCATCAGCTCTTGTGGTGACCCTAATGCTTTCTTACGCATAATACTTAGATTCACTTCGTTAATCTTATCATGCAGCTCCTCTGCTTCCTTGATTAGTTGCCCATCGATAAATGCTGAGATGGTGACATGTGTGGGCACTTGACATGCGTGATCACCAACAGTTGCATCAAATTCTTTCAAATTTCCTTTTTGTAGAGCATATGTAGCACCTTTTAAAGCAGCTTTATACAGCTGTCCTATCCCTTCTGCTTCTACAAGATCTCCTTCGATCCTCTTAGCAGTCAAAAACTTCTCTGGTTCTGTTAATACTCTTGCGAGTCCGCTCACTGGATCGATCATATTTTGATAATCTCGGTAAAGCATTACTTTCGCTGTAAAATCTATAGTCATAAAAATCCCCTTTTCTAGTTTGAATAAAAAAATGCACTTCATTTACCGTGCGTGTAAAAGTGATAAAATTTAGAAAATACACAGCTCGAATTGAAAAAAGTTTCCTAAATGGAAAAGGTTTCTCAAAACAAACTTTCTGAATTGTTTTATGATAAAAAAATTAGCTGATAGATGGCAGACGCCAAGAAAAGGAAAAAGAAATGACAATACTTCTTAGTAAAGCAGAATGCTGCTGCATGCTTTGTCCTAAAGTAAAAGATCTCATAATTTCTCCAATTTAGATTCCAAAAACCTTTTTAATTTCCCTTCGATGATTTTCATTGCATTCGAACCCCTTGTAATTTGAGAAATGCTCACCTTATATTTTTCAGCAATTTCCCGCTGGGTCAGCTTCCCTTCAAACAGAGCTCTCACAATCAAAAATCTTGAAGCGAGTGTCTCTTTTTCTTCGATGGTTAAAAACAGATCGAATAACGCACTCAATTCTTTAGGTGAATCGATCTGAGTAACAAGTAACATAAGTCCTTTCCAACCATCCTCTTCCATATACACCCTTTTTTATATATATGTAACGTTACATCATTACAAAATTAAAGACAAGTAATTCAATGTACAACAAAAAATTTTAACTCTACCTTGTGATTTTAAGACTCTTATAT
>JABEVM010000127.1 GCA_013041585.1 Chlamydiota bacterium | reverse complement strand
TTATATGATACAAACAGGAAAATAACAATTTATCCCCTACATACCATGCAAATATCTGAAATTTCAGCGGACAGCACCCCAGGTTCAAACACTTCTGCATTCTCTGGCCAAATAGAAATGCAGTACACCTTTTTTTTAGAAAAATTTTTATCTATAACTAGATATTACGCGTTATTTCAAAGCGTCTTTTTTCTTATCCTGGTTTTAGAAGTTTTAGGATTTTTTTGTTTCCTTTCTCTCCCGTCTCAATCTTTTTTTATGGCATCTTCCCTAGCTATTATCTTCCTAACAGCTTTTGCTTATTTTGTTCTGAGATTTTATTTCCAAGCGAAAAAACCTGAGCAGTTTCTTGGGCTAAAGCAAGAATTTTCTGATGCTCTAGAAAGTAGTATTGCATTTGAAAAAAACTCTCCAAATTACCATGTTTCCATAGCAAATGCCTTGCATAAACTCGCATCTTATCTTCAAGGAAAAGAATACTCCTACTACACACTTCCTCAAAACTTTTCTACTATGCAAAGCCTCATTAGCAAGCTCAGCGCTTACCTCCATTGGGAAGACGTGCAAAAAATGAAAGAAATCCTTCTTCTTTCCAGCATTGAAAAGCATGTATCCTTAGTGAAGACATCTCCTACAGATCTCGAAGCACACGCGTCACTTGCAGGAGCCTACCTCGCCTTATCTACAATTTATAAACCGCACGCTCAATCCCAAGGACTTTGGGTATCTTCTGAATATTTTTCCGAAAAAATGAAAAAAAAGTTTCAGCAAGTGGCCTATCGCGCCGTAGAAGAATTTAAAATTTTACAAGATTACGCTTCGGAAGATCCGTGGATTCATGCTCAGCTCGCCTCTCTCTATCATGATCTAGAGCGTCCACAAGAAGAAATCCTCGAATACGAGACAATGATGAAGCTCGCACCTCAAGAACCGAAGGTTCTGTACCGGCTTGGAGTTCTCTATTTCCAACAAGGCCATACAAGTAAAGGACTGCGAATTTATGAGAAGCTAAAAAAAATCTCTTTTGCGCAAGCAGAAGAACTTATTTCCTTCTACGATGCCTATTCGATCCTAGAACAAGAAATTCCTTAAAAATCGTATCCAATCTTTGATTAATAAACTTATCTCAGTATAATCGCATAAAAACAGCACGAGGTCTTATGGATAAGCTTTCTAGAAAAAAACAAGCGATTTTATTTACAACCTGCCTTTTTTCCTGCCTAACTTTATTTTCTTTTGCAGAGGAAACGAGGGCTCTCTCTCCAGAAAAAGTTCGCTTAGTACGTAGGATCTCCGAGTATTGGAAAGAAGGCGATTATAAAAGAGCAAAAAAACAAATTCTAGAATTTTTAGAAGATAGCCCCGACACAATTGTTAGCGATCATTTGCATGCAATGTTAGGCGATACCTATTTTCTAGAAAGCTCATATAGCCAAGCCATAGCCGCTTATAGCAGTATTCGTAGCTTCGAATTTCATGAAAAAGTTTTTAAAAATCTTTTACACTGCCTTTTCGAACAAAAAGAGTACAAAGAAATCATCAGACTCGTTGATGAAAGGATGTCAGACCTGACCGCTCAAGAGAGCATTCCTGAAGAAGCGCGCCTTGTTTTTGCAGCAGCCCTATTCCAACTCGCTCTTGGAGAAGCAGAAAGTGAAAAAACAGCCCTTTTAGGAAAAGCAAGAAAAGAGTACGAGCAACTATCACATGGACCATACAGCGCACAAGCTTTGCTTCCCTTAGCAGAGATTACTCAAGTCTTGCAGGACTTCAAATCAGCATCTGAGCTCTATACGAAGCTTGCAGGAGAAAATCCAAATTTTACAGAATCTCATCTTATGACAGCAGCATGCTTAGAGATGTCATTCGATAAAGAAAAGGCTATAAAAAGCTTCGAAGCCATTTACAATCTTGATGGACAATACGCATCTAAAGCTGCCTACAATCAAATGGTACTGCTATTTCAAGAAGGGAAATACCAAGAATTTTTAGATAAAAAGGAAACTTTTGAAAAGCTGCTTAGCTCAGAAAAGAAACCCGTTTTATCTTTCTTAGTAGGAAGAATTCACTACTCTCAAGAAAACTACCCTGAAGCAATCGAAGAACTAAAAAAATATCTTGTCGATGCTAACATGAGAGATCCAAAGCATAAAAATGCGATTATGACTTTGTTCAGCTCGGCTGAAAAATTAAAAGACCTCGAACTTTTTGACTCTTTTGCACTTCAAATGCGCTCTTTCATAGAAAATGAAAAAGAATTCGAGCAACTTTTAGTAGCTCATGCCAACCTTTGCTTAGAAAAATCGGAACCTGAAAAGCTTCAGCTTGATCTTATAGATCTAAAAGAGCGCTTCCCTGAAAATACAAGCAGAGAAACTTTATCTTTTGATAATGCCATTTTGTTTTCCAAAAATGAGGAGTGGGAAAAGAGTAGAGCCGCCTTTACAGCTTTTACACAAGACTTTCCTTCTAGTTCCCTCAAAGAGAAGGCTGCTCTCTACAAAATGAACTGCTCTATTAAAGAAGCTGAAAAAGCCTCTCCAGATAATATGGCCACTATTAAACAATCTCTTGTTAGTGATCTCTCTGAAGTTTTGCAAAATAATACGTCTCTCCTAGAAGAACAAAAACAAGAATACACTCTGGCTCTTGGAAAAACTTTGTATGATCTCCAAGAATATGAAAGAGCTGCAAAATTTTTAGAAGACTACATTTCTACCTTTACAGAAGAGTCTGCTCCCTCTGATGGGCTTGTTTTACTCTCTCTTTGCTACCTAAAATCTTCTTCTTTAGAACAATTTGTTTTATCGGCAGAAAAAACTCTCTCTCTTTACCCAGAAATTGCTCAAAGGGATTTCTTGCACCTAGAACTATATAATGCCTACATCTCCCTTGGGGAGAATAATGAAGAAAACGCAAAAGATCTTTTTCTAGAAAAGGCTTCTGATCATCTCTATACAATATTTACCTCCGATAAAAATAAGATTAAGCTAGAGAATCAGCTATGGCTTGCAAATTACTTCGTGACGAAAGCAAAAAATACAGCTCATGAAGAAGATATGAACAAAGCTACTCAAATTTACATGGGCATCCTTTTCCATAATGATGATCTCTCAATCCAAGAAAACACATTGTTTTTGGAAGCAGAAGTATTAAAACTTTGCGAACTTTTAGATGCGCAAAAAAATGATGCTCTTAAAGTTTCTCTTCTTGAAAAGTTGAACCTCATGCAGAAGACACAACCAAAGTTAAGCTGGAAATTTCAACGCCTTACAGTCTTTGAACTTGCAAATACCTATAAGAAACTTTCTAACACAGAAAAAGCACTTGAGCTTTATGATTACCTAATCAACTCCTCAGCTCACGTCCTTTCCTATCATGCTACTGCAGCTTTGTTAGAAAAGTGCAAGCTGACATACTCTTCCTTGAAAGACCAGATAAGAAATGACCAAACAGAGGAAAAAGCTTCTGAAATCCTTGATCATTTGAAAGACCTGCAAATTAATAAAAGGCTGCAATCGGAACCATTACATCTCGAAGCTGCGCTAGACTATGTCGATGTAAGAATATATTTGGCAGAGCCTGAAGCTAAACAAAAAGCCGCCTTATTTTACATGAAAAAAGTCAAAGAAGACTTCTCAGAAAGACAAGAGGGCCCTTCTCTGGAATATCATGAAGCAAGAAAACTATTTCCTGAAAAAGAACTGGTGTATCAAGCCTACATGCAGTATATCGATATGCAAATTGCGCTTTTAGAAGCAAGCCTTGCGAAAGCTTCTCAAGATAGCGAACTTGCTGAAAAATTAACTAAAGAAGCTATGGACAAACTGCAAGAATTAGAAGTGAAAAAAAATAGTTTGCCGGATTATCTTCAAAGTAGAATTACAAACATTGCAAGCCATACAGAAACTCATTTATGATACGTGATTTTTTTAGAGTAAAAAAACAGCGGTCCCTGCTTTATAGCTGTCTATTAGCATCTTTGTGTCTGCATTGTTTTATTTTATTCACGCTGTATAACTTTCCATTTTTGCTCTCCTACCCTTTTGGTTCGTTATTTAAAAAAAATACAGAGGGTTTTGATCAGATAACAGCAAATGAGAAAAGCAATTTTGAAAAGCAAAAGATGCTAGAAGAAAGTTTGCAAAAAATCACGGTCTCTTCTGGTAATTTTCAAAGGCCGTTCGACTATTCTCAAAATCCCTTTCAGTTTGCTTTTTCGGCAGTGAAAGAAAATCCTGTAACTACCCATTTTGAGAGTTCTCTTCTAGCATTGCAAACGCTAGAAACTGAAAATCTAGAGTCAAAGCAGACACAAATTGCTGCTTCTCCTTCTATTGAGCTTACTGAAGAAAATCAATTAGACCCTGCTCATACAATCAGTAACCCTAAAATAGACCTTTTTATTACTGAGAGCAAGCTCGAGACTCTGATTGCATCGGTAGAACAAAAAAACGAGTTTGATCCAAACGAGTTTTTATCCGAAATGGAAAGAGTAGAGCCAAAAGCGCTACTAGAAGCAGTAGCGGGGAAAAAATTCGAAAAAGAGATCGACCTCGCAACTGCCCTAGATATGACTGTTCAAAAAAATTCCACGGATTCCAAGGGATCGATCGAATACAGTCAAAAACAACCCTTGTATTTTCCAAGAGATACTTCGGAAGGACCTCTACTAAGAAGAAACTTTTCAGCAGATCCTTCTTTCAATGACCTTCTCGCAAATATTCAAATCAAAGAAAGAAGTGATTTCGATGTACATATTAAAATTGCGCAAAAGGATGAGCAGGAAGGATACCTTTTTTCTGTGACCTTTCATCCCAAATTTGCTTTAGAAAAAAAAGCGATTAAGCAGCACCTATACTTTATCATTGATAGGTCAAATTCCATTGAAAAATACCGCTACAACACCTTTAAAAAGGCAACACAGCGCGCACTTTCCGTCATCAATCCTTCCGACACTTTCAACATCATCGTTTTTGATAGAAAAGTTGTTAAACTCAGTGAAGAAGACTTGAGCCCCACCCCTAAAAACATCAAACTTGCAGAACAGTTTTTAGAAAAGCAGCAACATGCTGGATATTTTGCCTCAGCTGATGTCTATGCATCGCTTCATAAAGTATTGCCCACTCCCAAAAACGATAGAGACATTTTTACAGCCATCCTTCTTTCAAATGGAGAAACCGATCTAACAGCATCAAAACAAAAAACGATCCTCTCTGAATGGCAAAAGAAAAACCAGGGAAGAGTTGCCGTATACTCAGCTGCTATTAGCAACAAAAACAACCTGATGCTTTTAGACCTGCTTGCCAAATCAAACCGAGGAAAGCTACTCTATTCCGATACTCATGCTTCTTTTCCTAGAAAGTTAACTAAGCTTGTCAGCACCTTAAGTAACCCAATAGCTAGGGATCTATCGGCCACAACAAGCGATACATCGGATGATGTACGTATCGAGCTCTTTTCAGGTAAATACCACCTTCCGAACTTATACTATGCAGAGCCATTCACCATTGTAGGGAAAATTAACAAGCTAGAAGATTTTACCTTGCTTATCGAAGGAAAAGATAAAAATGATTGGTTTGTGATTAAACAACCCATTTACTTGAAAGATGCTGTTTCCAATAAATCCAGTCTCTTCAAACAATACGCCTCGGAAGAAGCCTATTTGTATTACAACAAATTTTTAAAAGATGGCGATGAGCTCTTCTTACAAACTGCCAAAAAAATCTTAAAAGAAGCGGGCAGCGAGGTTGTCACTCCATGAGCTTCCGCATCATCGGCGGTACTTTTCGAAATCGTCTTCTCATCGTTCCTAAAGGTGATAAAACTAGACCCACTTCAGCAATTGTAAGAAAATCCGTCTTTGATATTTGTAAAAACTCCATTGAAGATGCCGTGTTTTTGGATCTTTTTGCAGGTTCAGGAGCTATGGGGATCGAAGCGATTAGTAGAGGCGCAAAGAGCGCAACTTTCGTAGATCAAGATAAAAATGCAGTACGCGCCATTTACGAAAATTGTAAAACTCTTCAGATTGAAGAGACTTGCGAAGTGATTCTAGCAAACGCAATCCAAGCATTAAAACGCTTAGAAACTCAAAAGAAGCAATTTACTCTCATCTATGTAGATCCTCCTTACGTAAAGTCAGAGAAAAATAGTAAAGAAAATCTCTACGCTACAATACTAGAATTTTTGGATAAGAGTCCGCTTCTTGTAAAAGAAGGAGAACTCTTTATGGAAGAAGGATCCCCTTCTGTCATAGATATTCCTAGCCTATCCCTCACAAATCTACATCTTGAAAGCACTCGAAACTATGGAAAATCTTTCGTGCACCATTTCACAAAAAGATGAATTTTATACGGATTTAGAAGTCTTGAAAATGAAAAAGCTCTCTATAGAAAATCCTTAATGGTTGTTCTATAGAGAGCTAAAGTGAAAATTACAACTTTCTACCTTGTTCGTATCTTACTTCGCTTGTAAGATTGCCTTTCTCGTCATAAGATTGCTTTTTACCATCTAAGACATCATTGGCAAATGTTTGAAGAGTTTTAGGTTTTCCATTGTCATAGAATTTATTTAGTTTACCATGACGCTGACCTTCTTTGTACTCTCCTTCGAAAACAAGAACCCCTTGTGCATTCCAATGTTTAGAAACGCCGTGAAGTTTCCCTTTGCGATAGTTTGAAACTTGAGCAGGTTTTCCATCTTCAAAATAGATCTTTTCTTCGCCTTCTTTCAAATCGTCTACAAAGCTGACTTCACTATGCAGTTGTCCGTTTTGGAAATATTCTATCGTAGGTCCCTGTCTCTTATCATGAAGAAAATGTGCTTTAACAAAAATCTGTCCTTTCGGAGTGAAAATTTGGGCAAGGCCTTCTTTAAGTCCATTTTTATAGATCATGCTTGAAAGCTTATTACCATATTGGTCGTATTCTAAAGCTTCTCCGTTTGGCTTTCCTTCTGTGAAGTTGAGCTCAAATGCTTTCACTTTCCCAAGCTCTACACTCGCTGGATAAAAGACTTCATGTAAGCCTTCTAGCAAATTATTTTTGTAATGATAAATAACTTCTTTTCCATCTTTCATTTTTTGAAAAAACTTACCCTCTAGCTTATCGTGCTCATAAAAAGCATCTTCTATGAGATTTTCTTCTGCATCCCAAAGCGCTTTACGTCCATGAAGTTCACCATGCTCATATGAGATAGTAGTTTGGGGTTTTCCATCTGGATAAAGAGTTTTTTGTTCACCATGAAGTTGCCCTTTATCATCAAATCGGAAAAGCTTCATCAAGACTGGATTTTTATCATCCTTAGTAACTGTTTTAGAATAGAACTCTTTATGTTCACCGATAGGCTGTCCGTCTCGGTACGTTTTTGTCAGCATCAAGCTGCCATCTTCATACCAAGCTTTTACATCTCCATCTAAAAGGTTGTTCTTATACGATGCTTTGCCTTTGAGTTGTCCGTTTGGATAATATTCTTCATCCAAACCGTTTCTTTCCCCTTTTGCAAACTGCACTTGCTCTTTAAGTTTCCCATTATCATACCATAGTTTGACAATGCCCTCTGGGAGGTCTTTTTCATAGCTGCCTTCAAAAAGAAGCTGTCCTTTGTCATCCCATTCAAGGTGTTTGCCTTGTTTCTTGCCATCCGCAAAGACGCCACGGTATTTAACTTTTCCGTTTTCGAACCATTCTTTTCTCTCACCATGGAGTAGATCGTTCACATAAAACTCTTCAACCTGCTTTGTTCCGTTTTCAAACCATCTGCGGTTGTCACCTTCTTTTAAGCCATCTTTGAAAAGCATATGGATGGCAACTTTACCATTTTCAAACCACTCCTCATGCTTTTGGTCTTTTTGATTTTGTTTGTAAAAGGCTCTAACTTTAAGTTGCCCAGAAGGATAGTATTCTTTTTGCTCACCATCGTAATTACCCAAAGCGTAGTTATAATCTATCTTGATCTTGCCATCAGGATAAAACTCTTGGAAATTTCCATCGCGGGTATCTCCAACTAAGGAATACTTGGCAAGGGTCTTACCAGTGTCATAAGACTCAACAATAGGAGCCTCAAGATTTCCGCTCGAATCAAACTTCGCTTCGAAAGCCATCACACCGTTAGGATGTTTTCTCCAATGTTTGCCAATTCTTACGCCATCCTTATACTCTCCTTCACCAAGAAGTTCTCCCTTATCAGAAAAATATTTCTCTAGACCTTGTCTTTTCCCGTCTTGATAGACCACTTTGTAACTTTCTTTCCCATTAGGATGGTATTTGCAATGAGTTCCAATTTGCTTACCCATCGCGAAATCTTGAACCTCTTGCATAGAGTGATCTTCGCCATAAACAACTACAGCAGAATTCTTGCCATCAGAATGCAGGAGCCCATTTTGGAATCGTTTGCTAGCTCGCAGCGCCCCACTTTCATACCATTCCAGAGCATTTCCATGAGGTACCCCTTCGTTGTACGGGACGACAGCACCTTTATTGCCGTTGGCATAGTAGCGAGTTAATTCACCTTGCAACTTCCCATCTTTATATTTCCCTTCTTCTAACTTGGCTCCATCCTCATAATAAGAAACTACGTCACCATCTCTAGTTCCTTGACGGAAATCGCAAGTGCCGCGCGGTTTTCCGTTTTCATAAAAAATTGAAATCTTTCCATGCAGGATACCTTTATCATAAAAAGAAACCCGTTCTGGTTTTCCACTTGGGAAAAAAGTGACACATACGCCATGAGGCACAATCGTTGAATTCCATTCCTTGAAACCAGGAGCGTCTTCACTTACAGAAATTACATCTGTCTCAACTTTTACTTGAGAATTCGGATAAAACTCGAGTTGCTTTACAGGCACTTCCGTATTACCCTGGGCTGGTTCATAGAAATGCACAACCTGAGGCACTCCCTCTGGATAAGTCTGTACGATTTTTGGACGCCAATGAGGCTGCCTCTGCTTAAGCCCCGTAGCTACTGGCACTACGTTATCTTCGGCATATCCCACACAAACACAGCTGACAGCAATAAGAAGAAGAGAAAGAAATTTCATAGTTTTTCCCCAAAAAGTTTTTCTTTTCAGAATAAGAAAAATTCTAGATTAAAACAACAAAGCAATAAGGGGGGGCGAAAAATAGGGCGAAGAGACCTAAAAAAGAGTAGTATTTTTTTGAATACGGATTTTAGAAGTCTGAAATGAATAAGATTTTAAAAAAAATAAGTGGGATACCTATAGATATCCCACTAAGTCTTTTGCAAACTGCAAACGTATCTTACATTGAAAAGCCAATACTAGAAATTGCAATTCCCCAAATAACGAGAACAATTCCTATAATTTTATAAGCATTTGCTTTCTTAACTTCGCAGATATGCGGTAGGAATAAAATCGAGATAGCTCGAATTACAAACGCCCAACCCAAAATTGTAATGAGTACAGGCATTGTCATACTCCAATGATTGTACAAACTCAAAATAAGCAAACCGAGAACTAGGTTAAAAAATCCTAGTAAGCCGCAATGAGCATCATGATGATCTTTCGCGACTTTTTTTACGTGTCTGCTTGCAAATACCGAAGTCCAAATGCCTCGGACAATTAATAAAGGTCCGAACATTGTTGCTAACCAATGAATTGTTTCCATATAAAACCCCTAATTAGATTGATTTCAAATCTAAATTC
>JABEVM010000126.1 GCA_013041585.1 Chlamydiota bacterium | reverse complement strand
GGGCAGAAATTTTACTTCAGAAGTAAAATATAAGATCTTTTCATTGAAGCTACCTTTAGGGCAACCGAGGGAAATTTTTTATCTAAAAATTTAGGATTTAAATTTGGGTTTAAGATAAAATAGCCAACCCAACCCTAGGTTTTTATGTTTCTTGTCGCTATCAAAATGCTAGTACGTGATCGAGCAAAATATTTGATGCTGATTAGCGCGCTTTCCTTTGCATCTCTTCTAATGACTCAGCAGTGCGGAATTTTTACAGGTCTCATGCGTTGGACAACTGCAACGCTATTAAATACAAACATTCCTGTTTGGGTGGTGGATCCGAACGTTGAGCAAGTCAACGAAGTAAAGCCCATGAGAGATACCGATCTAGCTAGAGTGAGATCTGTATCCGGAATTAGTTGGGCCCTTCCTTTTTATTTCAGTATTCAGCAAGCAAGACTTTATAACGGGAAATTTAAATCCATCCAATTACATGGAGTGGATTCTGCGACTTTGATCGGAGCGCCTTCTCGAATGATAAAGGGGAAGATTGAAGATTTATGGAAATCGGATGCGGTCATTATTGATGAAGTGGGAATTAAAAAGCTAAATAAGGAAAGCAACAAGAAGCTAGATGTAGGCGATACGTTTGATATCAATGATCATGAAGCTAGGATTGTAGGAATTTGTAAAGCAGAGCAATCCTTTTTTGGATATCCATTTGTCTATACTACTTATGATAGGGCGATTGCCTTTACTCCGAAAACAAGAAGAAATCTTTCTTATGTTTTAGTGCAACCGATGCCGGGTGTAGACCATAAACAGCTAGTAAATCGAATCGAATCAGAAACTGGCCTTAAGGCTTATACAGAAGAAGATTTTTTTTGGAGCACTGTCCGTTGGTTTTTTAAAAATACGGGAATTCCCATCTCGTTTGGTACGACGATCATACTTGGGTTTATTGTCGGTATTGCCGTATCGGGGCAGACATTTTACTCCTTTATTTTAGAAAATTTAGGAAATCTAGGAGCTTTAAAAGCGATGGGAGCTAGTAACTCTCTTCTTAGGAAAATGCTTCTTTTACAAGCTTTTTTAGTCGGTCTAATTGGGTATGGCATTGGAGTTGGGCTCGCCAGCGCTTTTGGTTTTATGGCTTTAAAAAAGGCGCAGCCTCCATTTTTTCTGCCATATCAAATTCCCCTATTTACCCTTGGTGTGATCCTTTTCATTTGCGCTTTTTCTGCTTTTTTAGGCATTCGCAAAATCAGCAAATTAGAAGCTGCAGAGGTGTTCCGTGCCTGATGAAAAGCCGATTGCAGTACATGTTCGAAACATGTCTAAAAGTTTTAAACAAAGATCGAATGTTGTCCATGCTCTGATCGATGTGAATTTCGATGCGAGAAAGGGCGAGCTGCTCATGATCGTGGGCCCATCGGGCTGCGGTAAAACAACGCTCCTCAGTGTGATAGCAGGTACGCTACGTTTTGATAAGGGCGAGGTTGATGTATTTGGTCACTCTTTACATGACATGAAAGATGAGGACATCACAGAATTTAGAAAGAAAAACATTGGGTTTATCTTTCAACAGTATCATCTGATTAAATCGCTCAATATTTTGGAAAATATTTCCATTCCTCTTATCCTAAATGGTCTTACTAGAAAACTTGCTCTAGAAAAAGCCGAATACATGCTGGAAAAAGTCGGTCTCAAAGGAAGAGGAAAAGATAGACCTCTTAATTTATCAGGCGGTCAGCAGCAACGAGTTGCAATTGCAAGAGCGCTGTCCCATGAACCAAGATTACTCATTTGTGATGAACCAACAGCTGCTTTAGATGCAGCGTCAGGTGCTAAAATTTTAGAACTATTAACAGATATCGCAGCCACACCTGATCGGTGTGTGATTGTAGTGACCCACGATAGCCGTATTTTTAAATACGCTGATCGTGTGGTCAAGATGGACGATAGAAAAGTGATGAGTGTTGAATCAAATCAAAACCCACAAAGAAATGTATGATTATTTTTAGAACGGCCGCTATTTACCTTGCGATTGCAGGGATCATCTTGATTGCTATCTTGGTGAAAATGATGGGCGCCCCAACGCCTACCGCCCCTCATGTCAAAGAACCTTCCGTGAATCCATATGAAAGAACGATATCAGCTTCGGGAATTGTAGAAGCAACTGATAAGAACATTTTCATCGGTGTTCCAGAAGATGGCCTTGTAGAGAAAATGTTTGTGACAGTTTGGGATAAAGTAAAAAAAGGACAGCCTCTATATCAGCTCGATACAAGATTACTGCAGGCGCAGCTTATTTCTGAGCGGGCAAGTGTAAAGGTAGCTGAAGCTACACTTCATCGATTAGAGGATCAATTAAGCCGGTTAAAATCGATTCTAGACCCAAGAGCTGTCAGTATCGAAGAGCTAAAAACAAAAGAATGCGATGTAATGGTTGCAAAAGCTCAGTTAGACGTAGCTCTTGCGAATGTTTCGCAGACGCAAACGATGATCCAGCGACTTATTGTGAAAGCTCCTAAAGAAGGTGTTATCTTACAAAATAATATTCGTGAAGGAGAGCATGTCTCTAGAATCACAACAACCATGATCTTAGGAGATTTAGAGCATCTCCAAGTCAGAGCTGATATTGATGAGCAAAATGCAGGATTTTTTAGTAAAGATGGCAAAGCGGTTGCGTATCCTAAAAACAATACACTCATTGCCATTCCATTGAAATTTGTCCGGGTGGAGCCGTATGTTCTGCCTAAAATTTCTTTAACGGGAGCTACGGGAGAGCGCGTCGACACAAGAGTTCTGCAGGTTGTGTATTCTTTTGATCAACCAGAAAACTATCATATTTATGTTGGACAGCAAGTAGATTTATTCATTGAACGAGTGGAGAAAAAATAGTTCATGAAAAAAATTGTTAGTTTTCTTTTCTTTTTTCTTCTGTTTTCCGCATGTCATTTAGGGCCTAAATACCAAAAGCCTTCTGTAGATGACGCTCCAACAGAGTGGAAAGGTCCTGAGCAAGCTGTAAAAACCCCTGATGTAGAATTTTGGTGGGAGGTTTTTGAAGACGAAGAGTTAAATCGCTTAGAAAGCCAAGCTGTAAAACACAATCCAAGTCTTTATGTAGCTTTAGAAAGAGTGATTGAAGCGAGAGCCAAAGCGGGAGTGAGCTTTGCGAACCTAATTCCTCAGCTTACCTTTAATCCAGCTTATAGCAATCTTTCTACTAAAACGGATCTTTCAGGACTTCCTCATGAAGGAAGTGGAATCTTTCGTTTACATCAGATCAATTATATAATGCCACTAGACTTAAGCTATCAACTTGATCTTTGGGGAACGTATCGAGGTCAATATAACTCAGCTGTTTTCCACGCGCAGGCGCAGGAAGAGGCGTATAAGGTAGCGCTTCTTACTCTTACATCCGATCTTGCAAGCGCCTATTACTTACTTCGAACTTTAGATGCGCAGCTGGATGTTCTGCAGTCTACAATTGAAATGAGAAAAAATGCTTTTGAGATCAACCATTCTAGATGGGAAGCTGGACTTGTTAACTATTCAGATGTAAGTAGAGCGTCGCTCGAATATACGAACGCGCAGGCAGAATTTAGCGACGCCAAAAGGCTTAGAACAATTCAAGAGAATCGAATTGCGCAACTACTTGGTATTCCCTCTTCCTCCTTCACTATGCCTCATTCTCCTTTGAAAAACGCGCCTCCAGAGGTGCCAGCAGGCCTTCCGTCTACTGCTCTTTTACGAAGACCCGATGTTGCAGAGGCAGAACGCAACATGGCTTCTCAGCAAGCGCTAATCGGTGTTGCTAAAGCTGCTTTTTTTCCTCAAATTAGTCTAACAGGAGCAATTGGACTTGCAAGTCCAGATCTTAAAAATCTCCTTAGCTGGCAAAGTCGTCTTTGGGAGATTGGAGCTGCAGCTGCGCAGACGGTTATTGATGGAGGGCGTAATAGTTCTAACCTAGATGTCGCCTGGGCGCAATTTAGACAAGCGAGTGGTGGGTATCAAGCTCAGGTTCTTCTTGCATTTGGAGAAGTGGAAAATTCTTTATCCAATATCGAATGGCAAGCTCTGCAGTTTGCAAGTCTGCAAAAGTCTGTGGATTCTGCGAAGCTAACCACATCTCTTTCTTCAGAACGATACAATAAGGGCCTTGTCACCTACTTAGATGTTGTCGACAGTGAGAGGGAAGAGCTTCAAGTGGAAATTTCAGCGCTTCATACCCTTGGCCAGCGCTATATTTCCACAATTCAGCTTATTAAAGCCATTGGAGGAACATGGGTAGTTTCCGCAAGTGATGTGCTGAAGAAGAGCACAGAAGAGTAAGTTATGGCTAAGATCTTAATTTAAGTTTCTGCAGGACTTACTACCGAGGTTTTCGTCTAAATTTTATCAATTGCATTTTATCGCAGTTTAGTTATTTTGAAATTAACTTGTCATAAGTTTGTTTAATTAAATTTTGGGTAATCATGAGCGCATCCAAAGCTCCAACTGAGGGACCAAAGGCACATACGTATTCTGTACCTTCTGGGAAAGAATTGGCCAAATATGACCCCGCGCAAGCTCTCCCCATTGAAAGGTTTCTAGATATTTTCCGGTTTTTATCAGGGCAAGCTCGAACTGCAGCAGCTGGGGTAAGCAGAACTTGGCGCGCTGCGGCAAATGATGTAACAAAAAGAGAGCAGCAAGCTATGGTTGAGAATGTTTTAAAGCATATCACAATCAAATTAAGTGGATATGGTTCTGTAGTCCAAAGATGCTTAGATTTTTTGCACCCAGATAGGGTGCTGAAAACAGTAAATTTACTTGTGGTGAAGGGACATCTCAAAAGCGTAAGAGATAAGATCGTTACCATGTTTATGCAGACTGTGAGCCGAGAGGATTTAACTGCGTTGAAAGCCTCTTTAGAAGGAGTGAAGAAACCGCTTTACTTAGAACATCTTCCAGAACTTGCAGAGGCACGTCTTGATCTTACTGCAGAGAATGAACGCCCTAAAAGACGAGAAAAATCTTTGATTCTTGCGGGGATTGCAATGAGGTTTTGTGAGCTTGGTGATTTAAATCAGGCTGTTCAAACTTTGAACGCTATACCCAATCCTAGAAATCTATGGCCTCCTTTTAAGGATCGTCTCTTCGCGCAGCATTTTGCTAAATGGGCTGAGCATGACCTGGATCAAGCTTTGATGCTAATTCCTACTCTATCTTTTGAAATTGTTAGAGATGACTGTTTAGTTGAAGTTGTTAAAATGCTCCTTACGAAAAATCAAGACGAGAGAGCAATGGAGATAGCAAAGCAAGCTCCGAATTCTATAAAAAAAGGACTTCTTTTTCAAATTGCAAAGGACTTGTTTAGTAAGGATGAAATAGACAAAGGGCTATTGATTAGTATGGAGTTGCCTACGCAGCAAGAAAGATCAGATTTTATAATATCTATTGTTGAAAGTTTTTTTGTTTTGACGCCAATTTTGGAGGATCTTACGCCCCTCTATCAGAAAGTCATTACGATAGCAAAGAAAGTTCCAGTCGAATTGAGAGATGCTGTTTTAGCGGGTATCATTGCAGGGACGTGCGTGAGAAATCAGTTTGTCATAGCTATAGACCTTGCTAAGATGATGACAGATGAGCCTAAGAGAATGGATATTATGGAAAAAATCGTACTTACTCTATTAGATAGAAATGCAGCAGGGGATACGGACCTAGCAAAAAAAGTAGCGGAAGAGATAACCGATCCAGTGGTTATATCACGAGTACTTCTGGAAATCGCAAAGGATCCCTTTCAAAGAGAAGTAGAGAGAGAAATAGAGATAGTTAAAAAACTTAGGCGTGATGATGCTGAGATGCGTTGCTTTCCACTTGCACAGAAACTCGCTGCCCTTGAAAGGATTGATCAAGCGATTGCGATGTTTAGCCATGCCCCAAAGGATATTAAAGATACGATTTGTTGGTATATGGTGGATGTATTGCTTTCAAAAAGATCTTTTGAAAATGCAATTATAGTAGCAAACGAGTCGTCCAATGTAGGATTAGGATCTCAACAAAGAATGAACTTTAAAAGAATTGTGGAAGCAATAATAAAAAATTGCAAAGAGGATGAAGCTAGAAGATTAATTGAACTTATAAAAGATAAATCAATTCGAGATTCCTCTCTAAAAATGATCGGGGGGCGTCCTTTAGGTGGATAGCTATCTTCATGAGAACGAGTTGTAAGAAAATAAAAAAACCCATAACTTGCGTTATGGGTTTTTAGCATTCTCTAGAGTGATCTAGAGGAAGCGAGCTTAGTTGTGATCGCGACGTGGGCGTCTTGGACGTCCGCTGTCATCACCCCAACGTCCACCACCAGCTGATGGTCCGGAGCTGTTAAAAGAACGCTCTCTGCGTTGCTCTGGGCGTGCTTCGTTAACAATTAAAGTTCTTCCGCTGATTTGTTTGCCGTTCATTCCTTCTACAGCTCTTTGTGCATCATCTTCGTTGCTCATCTCTACAAATCCGAAACCTTTTGATTGGCCTGTGAATTTGTCTGTAATGATACGTACGGATTCGATGTTTCCATAAGATGAAAATAGTTCACGTAATTCATCTTCTGAAATACTGTATGGAAGACTTCCTACGTACAGTTTTTTGTTCGTTGCTTGGCTCATATAATCTCCTTAAAGTGAGCTTAAAAATACACTGTTGACTCGAGCTTTTCCCATCCGGCGGAACAAAAAACTTGAAGCTGCACGTTGGATACAAGACACACTATCAACTATCGGATCAATCGTAACACAATTTGACAAGGCTGTCTATGTAATAATTTTTGGAATTTTTTTTACAGACTTATAAATAAAAAAAATTTTAACGAATTCAAAAAATAACTTGCACAATATGCGCAAAGCGCATATTGAATTGGGGGTATAACTCTTAAACTATTAGGAGACTTAAGAAATGGCATTAAAAGACACAATAAACAAAATGAAAAATCTTTTAGATGATTTGTCTAAAGATTTGGACAAAGCAACTGGTGGCAACAAAGCTGCTTCGCAAAGAGTACGTACAGGAAGCATTAAACTCGAAAAAGTTGCCAAAGTATATCGTAAAGAGTCTGTGGCAGCTGATAGAAAAGGTGGCAAAGCCCCTAAAAAGGCCTCTGCTAAAAAAGCTCCTGCAAAAAAGGCGCCTGCTAAAAAAGCTACAAAAAAAAGATAGACAACAGTTTATTTTTGAATCGCTTTAAAAGAGGAGGATGCAAGTCCTTCTCTTTTTTTTATTTCTGTTTTTTTTCTCTACCAATCGCCTATGCTTAAAGTACCTAGGTGGTCTATGCAATCTGATAATAATAAAATTGAAATGGATATTGAGTCTTTGTCTTCAGACGGTAAAGGGATTTCCCATTATCGTAAGGGAGAGAATGTCTACAAAGTTGAAATTGCAGGGACCGTTCCTGGAGATCATGTTTTAGTACAATTAGGAAAAAGAAGAAGATCTTCTTATAAAGGTTATTTAGAAACTGTCCTCAAGCCTTCTGAAAAAAGAGTTCCCCCAGAGTGTGTGCATGTGCCGGTATGCGGAGGCTGCGCGCTGCAACAAATGGCTTATGAAGAGCAGCTCAAGAGGAAACAAAAGGATATTGAAACGCTTTTTGCATCCCATATTCAAGAAGGTGCCATACTCCACCCGATCCTTGCTTGTCCAGAGCCAATGCGCTATCGCAACAAGATGGAATTTTCTTTTTCTCAAAATAAAGAAGGTGAGCAATTTTTAGGCTTAATGATGGGAGGAGGAAGAGGAAAAGTTCTTTCTCTTTCGCAATGCCTTATCAGTCCTACTTGGTTTGAAACAGTCCTTCTTGGTGTTAAAAACTGGTGGAAAGAAAGCTCTCTGCAGGCCTATCACCACGCAAAAGATTTAGGAAGTTTGCGCACGCTTACACTCAGAGAAGGTAGACGCACAAAAGATAAGATGGTCATCTTGACTGTTTCAGGAAATCCAGAGTTTGCGCTCAAAAAAGAGCAAATAGATAGCTTTGTTAAAACAGTGCTTACGTTTTTTTCTGAAGAGGAAAAAAAACGTGTCAGTATCTTTTTGCGAGTGCAGCAAATTCAAAAGGGCTCACCTACGCAATTTTTTGAGTGGAATGTGCATGGGCCCGATCACATTCAAGAAATTCTAGAATTTCCAAATGGGAAGAATTTACAATTTAAAATCAGTCCAAGCTCTTTCTTTCAACCTAATACGTTTCAAGCCGAAAGACTCTATGCAAAAGCCTTAGACATGCTTTCTCCTTATTCGATTAAAACCGCCTTAGACCTGTATTGTGGAACAGGAACGATTGCGCTTGTACTTTCTTCGATTGCAGCATCTGTGATCGGCATTGAGATCAACCCATATGCAATTTTTGATGCCGAAAGTAACCGCACCTTCAACAATATCTCCGGAGTGAACTTTTTTTGCGGTGATGTTGGGAAAGTTTTAGAAAAGCAGCGACAAGAAACAAATAATTTGAAAATCGATCTTGTGGCGGTCGATCCCCCAAGGTCTGGGCTTGATGAAAGGGCGATTGCCGAAATTGTAGCGATCTCTCCTACACTTCTTCTCTACATATCCTGTAATCCGAAAACTCAAGCGGAGAATATCTCTCAGCTTAAAAATGCGGGGTATTTTTTAGAACAAATTCAGCCGGTGGATCAATTTCCTCACACTGCCCATGTAGAGAATATTGCTCTCCTAAAAAAAGTATAATTAATTTTTTTTCTTGATTTTCTACTTCGATTTAAGGCAATCTGGTTTTTTCGATTAATGATAACATCTGAGTATAAAGGATTTTTATGAAAAAGAAGACGTCTCTTTTTGTCGGGCTTATGACTTTCTTATCGAGCTCAATGCTTTTTGCGCAAGGGGAAGCAGCTCCTGCAAAAGAGCAAAATTTCTTGCAAACTATCAGCATGATTGCAATCGCCCTTGTCTTCTTTTATTTTATCCTATGGAGACCTGAGCAAAAAAGACGTAAAGCTATGGAAAAACAACGCAGCTCCTTGAAAAAAGGCGACCGCGTAACAGCTATGGGAATCGTTGGTATTGTAGTTAAAATTCAAGACGCTACCGTAATTCTGAAAATGTATGACGGCGCAAAGATTGAAATGCTAAAAGCTTCCATCACCGATGTGCAACCTGGCACAGAAGAAGATCAGAAAAAAGCCGACCAAGATTAGTCTGGCTTTTCTTTCGCTACTTCATGTCAGAGACTGAATATCTTCATGAAGTAGCCACTTTAAAAACTTCAATTTACTTTGTTTTATACTGAGCTTGAGCTCTTAGTATCTTTTGCCTTTTTAGCAAAGGCTCCATTTCTTCTCTCAGCTCTGCTATTCTGCTAACTAGTGTATTTTTAACTGAAGGATCTTTTTTCTTTGAGAAAAGTTGATCTAATTCTTTCGTTAATTCTGTCCTCTTCGTGGGTTTTAAGCCTTTTTGAGAGAGTTCTGTATTAATTGCCACTATTCGTTTTTCTGTTGTTTCTAATCGCTGAAGGCTGGTTCTATGTTGAGCAATTTCTTGTCCAATTTCTTCAAGTCTCCTTTCAGTCTCACGTAATTCTCGCTGCTCTTCTGTAAGCTCAACACTTAGAACAGGTGAATGTGGCGTTGTAGATGGAGATGTAGATGGAGATAATGTTGGAGATGATTGAGCTAATAGAGCATTAAGACGTTCAATTTCTGCTTCAAGCTCTTCTATTCTTATCATCGCTTGTTTTAGAAGGAGTTTAGTGCTTTCAAGCTCAGCATTTTGATTGCTTTGAAGTTGAAGTACGAGTCTTCTTTGCTTTTCTAACTCGATAGTAATTTGCGCATGTTGTTCAATTAGTGATGTAATTTGCTGTTTGTAGATGATTTCAAGTCCCTGTTTTTCTAGTCGATGTTTTTCTTCCAGATCTCGTAAGCGTTGGTTAAATTGTTGTTGAAGTTGTTCCACTTCTTTTACATGCTCGGCTTGAACTACTCTATTACTTGCGCTGTTGCGTTTTTGAAGTTTTGCGTATTCTTCTTTTTGATGTTCTAAGGTAGCTTCGTAATCTGTTCGAAGCATTTGCATTTTTTGCCTATGCCGCATGATAATAAGGTTTCTGACTTCGTAATATTCATTTCTTAAGCTCTTTATTTCTTCTGCATTGCGGGAGGAAGCTTCTGCGTTCATTGTTAATAGATCTTGAATACGCCTTTCAGCTCGATCTCGATATTCTTTTAGTAGATCCCTTTCAAACGTTAGGCGCTCCATTCTTGCTGTAAAAGTAGCCGTAAGAGCTTCAATTTCTTCTTTATGAGTCGTTGTTAATAAGGCTTTTTCTTGTTCTGACTCTCTAAGTTGTTTTTGTAATTGAGAGATTTGTGCATCTTTTTCAGCTGCGGAAGCTTGTATCTCTTGTGAGTTACTTTGATTCATTTCCAGAGCTCGCGCAAGTTGTGCTCTTACATTTTCTAATTCAAGTTGTACTAATGATAGTTTTTCTGTTAGATCCTGTATTTCCTGATTTTTCACTGCTAATTCAGTTGCATGTGCTTTCTTAAGGTTTACTAGTTCTTCGGTTGTAGTTTCAAGAAGGCGTTTAGTTTCTTGTAATTCACTTTCTAATTCTCTAATACGAGCTTCTTTTGTTTCTAAATTGCTTGCATGTTTCTGGGTTAGCTCTTCAATTTGTCTAGCATGTAAAGATTTCAGCTCATCATGTTCTTGTTGTAGCTGCGTAAGTTCTTGTGTCAATCTTTCAATAGTTTCCTTGTCGACTAAGGCTGCTGCCTTTAACTTCTGTAGTTCTTGTTGAAGCTGCTGGATTACAGAATCTTTTCCTTCTAATTCAGCATTATGTTGTACTTGAAGTTCTTGAATTTGGGATTGAAAATGTGCTTTAGCTTGCTGCAATTCAGTTACTTGGCGTTGAATAACCGCTTTTTGTTGTTCTATAATGACAGAAAATTGTTGTAACCGGACCCCTTGTTCAAGAATAGTCGTATGCATCTGTAATAATTGTAGCCTTTGCCTTTCTGCGTGTTGTTGAAGTTCAAGTTTTTCCCGTTCAAAAGATTCACTCCGACTTTCTAGCTGTCCTTCTAGAAGCTGTACTCTTTCTCGAAGAGTTTTGACTTCCACTTCCGTATTGCAAGGTCTGCAACCCGACCAAACTTGGTTGGCTTTACGTAAAACTGCGTGGATGCTGTCTTGAATATCTCTGTCAAATTCTTCAATTCCGATTTCCGTGGGGCCGTTCTCGAGGTCGTCTCTGTCTATAACAACTACACGTTCTTCTTCCAATACGAAGAAAACGGGAGAGACTTTATCTGAAGTAGCGTGTATCTTTTCTCGTAGAACCTTTTGAAAGCGAGCGTTGACGGCTACGCTATGTACGTCCTGCGAGACCTGATTTAAGCGATATTCGCAGACTTGCAATGGAGCGCGGCCTGAATAAAACGTAATATCCCTAACAGCAGGGCTTTGTGGAACTAAAGTGGTAATTGCCATCATAAATGTAATTAATTGGGTTATTTATTATTAATTATTCATTAATTATAACATAAAGTTTATTTTAATTATTTACTAATTCTTAACGGTAATAAT
>JABEVM010000125.1 GCA_013041585.1 Chlamydiota bacterium | reverse complement strand
CTCGTAAAATCATTGAAATTTCTATATTTTTTACTCACATGAATGAAAGTATTTTTTTTATCCATATTGCCATTGTCATTCTTTTTTTGCTAGTTGCGGCTAAGCTCGGTAAAGAAGCTCTTGTTTCTTGGTCATGTCTGCAAATTATTATCGCAAACCTCTTTGTTCTCAAACAAATGACATTTCTTGGCCTCGATATCACCTGTAGCGACGTGTATATCGTTGGAAATCTTTTGGGTCTTAATCTCATTCAAGAATTTTACGGAAAAAAAGCCGCACAAAAAACGATGTGGATCAGCTTCTTTTGCATGATCTTTTTTACTCTTATGGCAAAAATTCATTTACTCTACAAGCCAAACATGCACGATACCTCACAAGAGGCTTTTTTCTCAATCCTCTCCTCTGCTCCGAGACTTTTCATTGCTTCTTTAATCACGTTTTTTGTTGTACAGAAAGTGGATATTCTTTTTTTCGGCTTCCTCAAAAAAGTTTACAATAATTCTCATCTGCTGACCCGTACCATTGTGTGTTTACTAGTTTCGCAATCTCTGGATACCGCCTTATTTACCATTTTAGCATTATATGGTGTTGTGGGATCGGTAACCCATGTGATGCTCACTGCACTTTGCGTTAAGCTCCTTGTTATTGCTTGTCTCTCCCCTGTTACTTCTTTTACTAAGAAATTCCTCTCCCAGCAGGTCTCAGCATGATCAAAACATCCTTTCATTTTGAAATTCTCCATGCTTCTAAAAAATCGCGAGCAAGGGTCGGAAAAATCCATACCCCTCATGGCATTATCGATACGCCTAACTTTGTAGCTGTCGGAACAAATGGAACGATTAAATCTTTAGATAATACGATCTTAGAACAGATTGGGCTGCAGCTGATGTTTTGTAACACCTACCATCTGCTTCTACAACCAGGAACAGACATCATCCACGAAGCAGGAGGACTGCATAGTTTCATCAAACGCAAACTCCCCATTATTACCGATTCGGGAGGATTTCAAGTATTCAGCTTGGCGTATGGATCTGTTGCGAGCGAATTGAAAAGTAAGGGAACTAAAAAGACCGATGGATCAGTTCTAAAAATTACGGAGGAAGGGGTTTTATTTAGATCGTACCGTGATGGAGCTAAATTCCTTCTCACAGCAGAAAAGTCAATTGAAGCCCAAAAAAAATTAGGAGCAGATATCATCATCCCTTTTGATGAACTTCCTCCCTATCACATGGATATGAAAGCTCTTGAAAAATCACTGGAGAGAACACATAGATGGGAAGAGAGATCTCTAAACGCGCATTTGCAAAATCCCCAAAACCAAGCTATGTACGCTGTGATCCACGGCGGAGTTTCAAACGACCTTCGAGGAAAAAGTTGTGAATTCCTCACTGCGCTCCCCTTTGATGGCTTTGCAATCGGCGGAAGCATTGGAAAAAACAAACAAGAGATGGTAGATCTTTTAGAATTTACTATGCCAAGACTGCCCTTTGAAAAGCCGAATCATCTTTTAGGTATTGGAGATGTAGAGTCCATTGAAAAGTGCGTACCGCTTGGTATCGATACCTTTGATAGTAGCTATCCGACCAAAGCCGCAAGGCATGGCCTTCTTCTTACGAAAACGGGAGCTATAAAAATTGAGAAACAAGAGAATGCTAGAAATTTCCAGCCTATTGAAAAGGACTGCGAGTGCCCAACATGCCAAACACATAGCTTGGCATATCTTCATCATTTGTACAAAGCAAAGGAGCTTACAGCGATGAGCCTCGCTTCCCTTCATAACTTGTACTACATGGTCAAGCTGATGGAAAGCTATAGACAGCAAATTTTAGATGATCGCATCTAAAATTACTTACTTGCCCCCTTTTCCGAAGGCTAAATTGAACGATTCCATAAACTGTTGAATATGGCTTTCGTTGACATGGTTACAAGGATGAACTGCGGTGATCTTAAAAAGCGTAGTTCCAACTAAAAGAAGGCGCCCTTCAACATAATCTTCTCCGCACATACCTTGGTAGTCAAGAACGCGTGTTCCATCTTCCATTTCACTGAAGTCACGTGTCATAATCTCAAGCCCAGGGCTATTCTCAACGATTACGTTTAGAGAATATTTTAAAACGGTTTTTGTTCCAAAAACTGTCCATTTTCTTGGCATGTCAAGAAAAGCTACCGAGTATGTCACATCTTCCTGAGGCTGACTTGTATATTCACTATAACTTAATTCTTTACTTCCTGAAGGAAGGGGTAGGATTTTTTCTTCCACTGTAGGATGCGTTGGGAAATGCACGGCAAAACCGCCGTCTTTAGATTTATACGCTTTCCACGTTTTCGTCACCATGTTCTCTACAACGACTTTTTTCACTTCTTTGACATCGTTTAAAAAGTTAAATGTCCCCCCAACTCCGATACAGATCAGTAACGAAGTCACTAAGAGTAAAATTTTTCTTTTTCTTTCTAGAAGTGTCATGGGATCCCCCAATAAATAATTAGTAAAATTACCAGGAGTATAGATAAATACAAGTTTAAAATCAACGAAGTAAATATTTTAATAACGAAATCGATATAATAATAATTATATTATTTAACTAACCTCATTTAGATTAACAACATCAATTTTCAAAAAATTTTTATGAGAATGGAGTTGTTTCTTTCAATAGTGGGGTAGAGATTTTCCCAGCTCCTTTATAGATCTGTCCTTTATGTTCCCCCCATGAGTAAAATATGGGGGTAATTATATCCTTATATAAGGCCAAAAAGAAAACCTTTTGCCTAGTGAGGCTTGAAGATCTTTATTTAAAAATTAAACTTTACATTTGTTGAGCCGCCAAGACTTTCTGTAAGAGCGCACGCCCCAAGTAAAGCTACGCCACTTGCCATGGAAAGGGCTGCAAGAGAAGAAAAACTGGTTTTATACCCCATTTGAGAACAAACCTTCATAGAGGCTAAAATAGGAAGGATATTGGAAAAGACTACCCTCACACATTTTCTCGTATTACTATCTAAAGGTCCTCCAACTTTACTCTCTACATACTTCGTAGCTTGATTTCCTATGGTTCCAAACAAATTAGAGCTAAGACCGTACGCCATAGTCCCAGTGTAGTTCCTAGAACCAAAAAAATACGAAGCCATTCCCATGAAAATCCCTGTTTTGACTGCTGTAAAAACGAGCGTCGGTTGGATATTCTGACGTAAATCCTGAAAGCTTTGACTATTCATGATTCTTGCTTCACTCTGTAACGCAGCTGATTGTATCATACTAAATCTCCTTGTTGACTCTTTGCAATGAAAGTACTATTTTAAAAAAAATCTATGTTAACAGCAAGAGCCTCATGCCAAATAATATTCAAGATACAACAGATCCATCGCAGAACTTTTTTACACAATTCCCCGATCCATTAGACAGTCTTTTCCTTGCGAAATCAATTGCACTCATTGGAGCGAAAGACACCCTTCCCAGTGTAGGAAGAACTATGATGGTGAACCTTTCTAACTTTAGCGGAAAACTCTATCCCATCAATCCACATAGACAAGAAGTGATGGGCAAAAAATGCTACCCTAATCTGCAAAGCATCTCTGAGCCCATAGATCTTGCGATCATCGTCACTCCCGCCAAAACGGTTCCTGGACTTGTGAAAGAATGTGTAGCAGCTGGAATTCCCTCTATTATCATTATCTCTGCTGGATTTAAAGAGCTTGGAGCACCTGGCATTGCTTTAGAAGAAGAAATTCTCAAAACCATTAAAGGAACAAAAACGCGCATCATAGGTCCAAACTGTCTTGGTGTGATGAATCCGATCTATGGCATGAACGCAACGTTTGCAGCGACCACTGCTCTTCCTGGACAGATTGCTTTTATTAGCCAGTCAGGCGCTATGTGCACAGCGGTCCTTGATTGGAGCTTAAGGCAAAAAATAGGATTTAGCTCGTTTGTATCAATTGGATCCATGCTCGATATCAACTGGGGAGATTTAATCGATTATTTTGGAAATGATCCGAATACAAACAGCATCCTGATCTATATGGAATCGATCGGTAATGCGAGAGCTTTTTTATCTGCAGCGCGTAAAGTCACGCTTACAAAGCCTGTCATTGTGATCAAAGCGGGAAGAACCGAAGCCGCAGCTAAAGCTGCAGCTTCCCACACGGGTTCTTTAGCCGGAAGTGATGAGATCTTTGAGGTCGCGATGCAAAGAGCTGGAGTGCTCCGAGTAGAGACAATTGATGAGTTATTTAGTATTGCGCTTGCTTTAGGAAAGCAGCCTGTTCCTAAAGGTTCCAATCTTACGATTATCACAAACGCTGGTGGCCCTTCTGTTCTTGCAACCGATAAAGCTGTTTCTGAAGGCGCACAAATGTCTACCCTCGATCCAAAGACAATTGAAAGACTAAACACTTTCCTGCCTGAAGCCTGGAGCCATACAAACCCTGTTGATATTCTCGGTGATGCAAGCCCAGACAGATACGCTCAAACTCTTGAAGTGGTTTCTAAAGATCCCAATACAGATGGGATTCTTGTCATCTTATCCCCACAAGATATGACAGATCCGACAAAAACTGCAGAGGTACTGCAGAAGTACGTACATATTCCAGAAAAACCTGTATTCGCCAGCTGGATGGGAGGAGACGCAGTTCAAGAAGGTATGGACATCTTAAATGATGTAGGTATCCCTACGTTTTCTTATCCAGACAGCGCAAGTCAAATCTTTGGGATCATGTGCAAACACAGGACAAACCTAGAAGCCCTCTACCAAACCCCTGCAATTCGTGATGACATCTCTGATTTTTCTAAACACCAAAAAGCAGAGGAAGTTCTAGCTCCCATTATAAAAGAAAAAAGAACTCTTCTTTCTGAAACGGAAGCAAAGCGCATTTTAGATTGCTATGACATTCCCACAGTACAAAATTTCATTACACAAACATCGCAGGAAGCAGTTACCGCTGCCGAAAAAATCGGATATCCTGTCGTCTTAAAACTGCATTCAGAAACAATTACCCATAAAACCGACGTAGGTGGAGTAAAACTCAATGTAAGAAATCCAGAAGGCGTCCGTCAATGCTTTGATGAGATCAAAGCATCCGTTACAAAACTTGCAGGCGCAGAACATTTTCAAGGTGTAGCGGTGCAGAAAATGATTGTGCAAGATGCTTTTGCCTTCGACCTCATTTTAGGAAGTTCGAGTGATCCGCAATTTGGACCGACAATCCTCTTTGGAAGCGGTGGAGCCCTTGTTGAAATTTTTAAAGACCGAGCTCTAGCTCTTCCTCCTTTGAATGAAACGCTCGTCAAGCAGATGATGAAAAAAACAAATATCTATGAAGCATTAAAAGGGGTGCGAGGACAAAAACCTGTAGATCTTACAACTCTTGAAAAACTCATCATACGCTTTGCTCAAATGATTGTTGAAAATCCAAGAATTAAGGAATGTGATATCAATCCCCTGCGTGTATCTCCTACTATGCAGATCGCGCTCGATGCAAGGATTGTTCTACATGATTTCGATCTTCCTTTAGAAAAACTTCCTAAACTTGCAATCAGACCTTATCCAAATGAATATGTCACGCAGCATACGTTAAAAACCGGGATCCAGGTTGTACTTCGTCCCATCCGCCCTGAAGATGAACCGATGATTGTGGAATTCCATAAATCTCTATCTGCTGAAACCGTATTTAGTAGATATCGTAAATTCCTTTCGCTTGATGCGAGGATTGCCCATCAAAGGCTTATCAAAATTTGCTGTATCGACTACGACCGTGATATCCGTATTGTAGGAGAATATCAAAAGCAGATCATTGGAATCGGAAGGCTTATTCAGATCCCAGGTACAAAAAACTCCCAATTTCAGATGCTTATCGTAGATAAGTTTCATAAATGTGGCCTTGGGACCGCTCTTCTTAAACAGCTTATTGAAATCGCGAGAAAAGAAAAAATTAAGAAGATTGAATCCGCTATTTTCCAAGAAAACTATGGGATGCTAGAAATTTGCAAAAAACTTGGGTTTACTATGAAACCTGTAGAAAACAACCCATCCATTATTCATGCTGAGTTAGCTCTATAAAATTATGACATTTTTTTATGAGATTTTACGAGACACTCCCTGGTGGGTCTATGTTATCTTAGCTTCCATCCTGATGCTTGGAATCCGGGGACTAAAGCCAAGGGTTGTTTCCTTAAAAAGGTTGTTTATCCTCCCCTTTATCTTTACAGCCTGGTCGGTTTATACCTTGGTTAAAAGCTTGAGTAGCTTTCAAGATGTGAGCATTTGGACTCTATGTTTACTTTTGGGGGTTTGGTATGGAAGAAGATTACTTCACAAGTTCACAATTCAAGCAGATAAAAAGAAAGGCCTCATCACTGTCGAAGGAGGTCCCTTAACACTGATCCTAGCGCTTTGTGTCTTCATAACGAAGTACTTCTTTGGATTTCTTTATATAGCTCACCCGGCCGCAATGAAGAATGTCTTTATCTTCACTGCCGATTTACTCACCTCTGGGTTTATAACTGGATTATTCTTCGGAAAAGCCCTCTATTACCTACGAAAGTATAAGAGAGCTCCTCATACCAACCTTATAGCCGACTAACTAAAATCTAAAATATTAATTAACAAT
>JABEVM010000018.1 GCA_013041585.1 Chlamydiota bacterium | reverse complement strand
GTATAAAAATTGTATTAAGAACAGCTATTTTCCCGTTACTAATCCTAAGAAAAAGAAAAAAATAATTTGAAAAACGTAATATTATCTATGCTTTACAGCAAGGATTCGAGTAAGCGAGCGAAGCTCCTAATCAAGAAGAGAATAAGGGCTTGTCTAAAGACTAAAGAAATTCAGCAAGATAGCTATCCCTTAACCACAAGGCGAGGCTTTAACTTCGCAACGCTTTTTGCAAGCTTTGCCTCTTCGACAGCAGCTACTACCTCGTTGACATCTTTATATGCATCGGGCATCTCTTCCACAATCGTCCTATAGGAATCCGCCTTCAGAAGAACACCTTGATCCTGCATATATTTAAGAGCATCCTGAGGATTCCAGTTCTTAGAGGACTGAATACGACTTCGAAAACGTCCAGCGCCGTGACAGCAGCTGCAGAAAGTCATAGGATTGCCAAGACCTGCTAAAATATAGCTGGCACGACCCATATCTCCTGGAACTAAAACAGGTTGGCCAGTTGCTTGAAAAAGAGGACTCAGATCAGGGGATCCTTTACCGTACGCCCTTGTAGCTCCTTTTCGATGGACGCAGAGGTCTTTCATAACACCGTTTACGCTGTGCTTTTCAAATTTAGCAATATTATGGCAAACATCATAAAGTAATCTGATGGAAGAAGGTTTTATCCCACATTCCTCTTCAAAAGCTTTTCTGACCTCATGCAAAATGATTTGTCTGTTGTTAAATGCGAAGTTAGCAGCAGCTGCCATGGACCTAAAATAACTTCGTCCCGCATCGCTTTGGATCGGCGCGCAAACAAGTTGTTTATCAGGGAGATTTTTTGCGTAGCCAAGCCCAATAAATTTTTCGAGTGTATCCTGGCAGATCTGATGTCCAAATCCTCTGGATCCGGAGTGGATAAGAACATAGGTTTGTCCTTCTTCGATCTTCCAAGCTTTTGCAGTCTCTGCGCAGAAGATCTTTTCAACTACTCCAATCTCTACAAAATGATTACCAGAGCCAATTGAGCCCAACTGTTTTTTTCCTCGGTTTTTTGCAAGAGTGGATACATCAGAAATACTGGCTCCATCAAGCTTTCCTAAACTTTCGATATGATCTAGGTCTTCTTTAAAACCATAACCTTTCTCTAGTGCCCAGTTCACTCCCTGCTCTGCAATTTTCTTGTAATCACTTTCAGAAAGTCCAGATTCTTTTTTTTGGCCATGCCCTACACCGGAAGGGACCAAAGAAAAAATTCTATTCAGGAGCCGCTCTTTTTGTACTTTTGAAAATGTGGAAAATTTCTCTTCCAGAAGAGCTACTCTTACACCGCAGTTGATGTCATAGCCAACTCCTCCAGGACTAATCACACCATGCTCAGAATCCATCGCGGCCACACCACCAATTGGAAATCCATATCCCCAATGGATATCAGGCATAGCAATACTATAACCTACAATCCCAGGAAGGTGGGCTACGTTGCAAACTTGCTCCAAGGGTTTTTCCATGGAAAGATCTTGAAGCATTTTTTCTGAAGCGATCACAAGACCAGGTACTATCATCCCCGGTTTTTGCGGGAGCTTATAGATACCTGGAGCTATCTTTTGCAGATCAAACATCAACAATCATCTCCCACTCTAAAAAACCTTCGGAAGCTTTTTTTATCTCTCCATGAAAGCTTACAGCTTTAAATGGACATCCTATCTCAGTATCGGCTTTAGCAATTGTTTGATTGAGAGAGAATATGATTAGATCTAAATTATCTGGTAAAAACTCTGTCGGAAAATAGGAAATAAGAGGAGGAAAATGAAAAGCGAGTGCAACAAGGGCATTTTGATACATCTCTAAATGGTTTTCCCCTCTGATGATAAAAGCAAGATCTGCAGCGTGAGGTTTTTCTTCCATGGGAGGAACAATAGGAATTTCCCATAAAGAGCGGTACTGCGAATTGCCTAAACTCTCATAAAGATGAATATTTTTTGTCACAAAGGGAAGTTTTGTAAACGTCTTTTCCCAATCATTTTTTTCAAAATCTCCTCTTGCAATTGTCATGTGAGGGAGGAACTCCTCTCTTTGCAAATCTTTGGGAAGAAATGTATGCTCTTTTAGCCAATTTCGTAACATTTCCCTATAGAATATGAGTTTTTGCAAAGCAAAAAACTGCATATGGAAGCTGACAACATGAGGAGATTTCTCCGGTAAAAAAAGGCAACTATCAAATACACCTGAGAATCCTAGATAGCAATCCGGTTTTGGGATATCTTGTAAAAGCTCTTCTAGAGAAGGATAATCACAGTTTCCTAAAAATGCGATCGTCATGTGCCTAAAAGTAGGTTCGATGATTTTTCCCCTCGGCCAGGATTCAGGCCAAGCGGAAAGAACTTCCACTCCAAAGAACAGCCGCTTTTGTTTACTTTCCATGGTATACCTTAGGAATTCGGTCATTAAAGCCGCATAAAATCTCATTTGGGATTGTGTCGCAAAGTTTAGCCACTTCCCATAAAGAAATCTCTTCTTCTCCCTGTTTGCCAATTAAGACAGCTTCCTCCCCTACGTATACTTCTTGCTCCCCTACATCAACCATAAATTGGTCCATGCAGATGGTGCCAACAATCGGGAAACGTTTTCCTCGTATGAGCACGCTTCCTCGATTAGAAAGAATTCTTGGGTATCCATCTCCATATCCTACTGGAATGGTAACAATACGTGTTTGCTTAGATGTGACATAGGTGTGGCCATAGCTGATCCCCTGCCCTGCTGCTACCACTTTAAAATAAGAGATTTTAGCTTTCACAGAGAAACAAGAAGAAAGATCTATAAACTGAGGAGGTGTTTTCTCAAAATAAAAGCCAAAAGAGAGTTGCGCTGGACGCACCATATGGAAGTGGGAATCGCTTAGGTACGCAGTTCCTCCTGAATTTGCCATGTGCACAACAACGAGAGGTTCTTGTAAAAAGGGAAGTTTTGCAAGCTCTGTAAAAATTTCAACCTGTTTTTGCGCAAACCCCCCGTCTGGACTGTCTGCTGTAGCAAAATGAGAGTACATTCCGACAAGCTCTAGACTTTGTAGACTTTTAATATACTGCAGAAAATCGATTGCGCTTGTAGCCCTTACCCCCGTTCTTTGCATTCCAGTATCGATCTCAGCATGAACGCGGCATTTTTTATTAATCTTGAGACAATAGTCGTGCACAAGCTTTGCTTTGTACTTTGAGCTAAGAGTGAATTCAAGTCCGTATTCAATCAGATCTGGAATTTGATCTTCATGGATTGCTCCAAATACAAGAATAGGGATAGTAATTCCTGCTTTCCTAAGCTTTACCCCTTCTTGTAAATACGCAACACCTAAGCAGTCTACTCCAGAGGATGCAGCGACTTCACCCATCTCACAAAGCCCATGTCCATATGCGTTTCCTTTAATAGGTAAGCAATACAGACTTTTTCCTATATGGTTTCGAACAAAAGATAGATTTTTTCTAAATTGATTCAGGTCTATTTCTATCCAGGAAGGATGGGGAATTTTGCGTGTCATACCAGTCTCTCTCATTAGCTTCTTGAGTTACACTATAGTATTCTTTGGAAATTGAACCAAGCTTTGGTTTAATTTCCAAAAATTCTTATAATTCCTCAAGTGGGATGTAAGTGGTATGATTATTCTTTGCTAAATGAGCCCACTTTTGGCTGAACAATTGTCAAAAGATCTTGCGATCTCATGCCAATTGATTCAGTGATAAGGCCACAGTTAAAGCTCACCTTCTCCTCTTTTTGAATCCCCTCATCGAAAAATGTGTCGATGTTAAGAAGAGATCCAAATGGAGGAATGCTTCCTAAGACTAAACCGAATCTTTCTTTGATCACTTCAGCATCTTCGAATTCACATTTCTCTCCAATGAGTTCAGAAACCGCCTTCATATCGAGCTTGCGGCTAGATAGGATGTTACACTGGTAGTTCTTCTTGCTGCTTTTTCCTCGTAAGATGAGAGCTTTCACGCCTTGTCCCATTCCTTCTCCTCTTGCTCTAGTAGAATCAGCCGATGTGGGGGTAGCTTCGTGTGTTACATGAGTAAATTCCATCTCATGCTTTTTCAAGAGGTGGATAATTTCATTACGGATGTTCTCTCCTCCAAAAAAGAGCTTTGCTTTGATGCGATTGCCCGCAATCCTTTTCGGATCGGAAGGGAATAAAGAAACCTCTCGGATATTTTTTAGTTTAAGTATGGTCATCGTAAGTCTTTCTAAACCCATCCCAAATCCACCATGCGGAGGCATGCCGTATGTGAAAATACTGAGATAATCTTCAAAATTCGCAGGGTCCATTTCTTTTAAACGTATCCCCTCTACCATCGATTCGTAGGTATGTCTTCTTTGTCCACCGGAGGTGATCTCTGTCCCTGCGCAAAGAAGGTCGAACGTATTGGTATATTCTGGATTCTCTTCTTTCGGATATGAGTAGAATGGCCTTTTAGAGGTCTTCCAATCTAAAACAAACACAAGGTCTGTTCCGAATTCTTCTAGAGCATACTGACAGAGCTCTCTTTCTGCTGCAGGACTTAAGTCAGGTTCATTTCTTTCATCAATCCCCGTCCTTTGGAAAAAGATCTCTTGCGCTTTGGCAAAGGCAAGTCTTGGGAAAGAAACTTCTTGAGGAGCCTTAATGATCGTTCCCCCTAAAATTTCAATTTCTTTAGCACATTTTTTATGAAGGTATTGAACGATGTATTTAATGCATTTTTCTTGCACATCTAAAATTTCATGCCAATGTTCGAAAAAGCCCATTTCAAACTCAAACTGTTTTCCTTCCGCTAAGTGCCTAGGAGTATTTGAATGTTCTGCACGGAAAAAAGGCATAAGAGCAAATACCCTTTCATTCACTCCGACCATGATTTGTTTATAGAGCTGACTACTTTGTGCTAAGGTGGCTGTATAATCAAAATAATCCACATTGAAAAACTCCGCTCCACCTTCTGAGGAAGCTCCGATAATGCATGGGGCGAAATACTCGACTGCCTTCACTTCTTCATGCATAAAGAGCCTATAGGCATGGGCAATCTCAGCTTGGATCTTGAATACAGCCTGTAATTTGCGATTGCGAAGAGAAACGGACCTATGATCGAGGATAAATTCTAAGTCGGATGGGATCTCCGGTTTGTAGTACTCAACTGGGCAAACAGCTGAAATGGGAACTTCTACTTCGATCTTAGGATTGATGATTTCAACACCAAGCTCTGCTTGGGTTGAAAGAGAGGCTGTGCCTTCAACGGAGAGTATGGACCCGGGCTGAAGACCTAAAAGCTTATCCTGCTCTTCTTTGTTTTGAATGACGATCTGAATAAATCCCATTCGATCTCGCAAGATCAAAAAATGCAGCTTTCCAAAACTTCTCACATTATTGAGCCAACCGCGGACCCTGACTGTTTGATTTACATAGGAGGAAAGTTCCGAAGAAAGGATTCTCTGCATAATAGTGACTCGCTTTTAAGGTAAAAGCGAAAATCATCGCAGGAAAGTCTTTTTTTGCCAATACAAGTGTGAAATTGGAACTCTGAAATAGGTTACTATTTGCAATTTAAATAGTCGCAAGAATCATGGGCGCCGCTTGCCGGTTTATTTTGGAAGCATTCAAATACAATTTGATATCCAGGGTATTCCTTGGCTCCTGCATAGTCTTCTTGGTAGACGCGGTCACGGTCAAAGTCATGCTCTTGTATGTCTTCTTCATAGAGGTTTCCAGGGAAGTCTTCTTGTGTGGGCCAGTTTGGTTTATTGGCATATACCCCTACCTCATGCTCGCTTTCTATTTTAAAATAGCGGAAACCATGATCTTTTGTGATCTGTGCAGCTCTAGTAAGCGCGCTTTGCTTCGTATCTTCTTTACTCATTCCGTCTTTCTGCACGGAAATCACAGTAAATTTACTTTCGCTGACCTTATAGTCTAAAAATTCATCTGTAACCGAGACTTCTTCATTGATTGAGGAAGATTCTTCTTCGTAAGCACCAAAAACACTCAAAGTGAGGAGTGCAGAGAGGAAAAATACGCTCTTCTTTTTCATAATATCGCCTCAGTCATTTAGTATTCATAAAACCTAAATTATTTATTCTCAGAGCACTCTATGTAATCACATGCATCATATGCACCCCGTCCTGGGTTTTTATCATAGCATTCAAACTCAACTCTGTACGCAGGATAAGATTGCGCTCCAATCCCTTGTCTTTCATAAATTCGGTCGCGATTAAATCCTTGCTCTTGAATATCTTCTTGATACAGGTTCCCTGGGAATCTATAGACATCTTCAGTAGGATCGGTATGCAGAATGGTCGTTGTATACTCTTTCTTTAATCTAAAGTAGCGGAATCCATTTGTTTTGGTGAGCTCAGCTGCTCTATGCATAGCCGCTTTTTTCGCATCTTGTTCGTCCATCCCCTCTTTTTGGATGGCAATGACTGTAAACTTGTTCTCACCATCCCTATAATCCACATACTGGCTGGTTATATTAGTCCCCGAGTCATTGCACGAGGTTACTACGCCTAGTGAAAGAACTGCGCAAACTGAAAAGATAAACGTATTTTTCATAACACCATCCTCGTTGCTACGTGTCCCTTCACTTATAATTGCACTTTTATAATAAAAGTTAAATTAAAATTAAAAAATTTAAATTAAATTAATATTAAATAAACAATAACATTAATTAATAATAGAAAATAGATTCAATATAACTAAAAACATGAGAGGTAAAGATAAGCTTGGATCTAGAGAAAGAGAAGACTGCTACCTAAAAGGAAATCAAGAACAATCCACTCCCCTTCCATGCTTTTCTAGATAGTTTTGATGATATTCTTCCGCAGGGTAAAAAATGGCTGCTGGAAAAATCTCTGTAACAATCGGCTTTTTAAATTTGCCAGATCTCTCTAGATCTTGCTTCATAGAACTTGCTAGGTCTTTTTGGATTTGTGAATGATAAAAGATAACTGATCGGTACTGGGATCCTATATCTGGGCCTTGACGGTGCATAGTTGTAGGATCGTGCATAAGCCAAAAAGCTTTCAGAAGATCTTGATAGGACACTTTTTTCGGGTCAAATTCTACTTGGACAACTTCTGCATGTCCGGTCGTATTCGAGCAAACATCCTCATAAGTTGGATTAGGAAGGGTCCCTCCTTCATATCCAGCTAGAGTCGAAAGGACGCCCGGGATTTTTTTGAATTTCGCTTGTACTCCCCAAAAACAGCCTGCTCCAAACGTTGCTTTTTCTCGCATCGGGCCCTCTTTTTTGCTCATTGCCTTTTTTACGCGATTATGTACGATGAGAAAATAAACGCAAAAAAAATCAACTCTTATGCAAAGTAGCTTATTTCCAAAAGAAAACACCAAAAAGATTTATCTTATCCGCCATGGGGAAACTCTTTGGACTTTAGCAGGAAGACATACGGGTTTAACTGACATTCCACTAACGGAAAACGGAAAAAAGCAAGCCGCAAAACTAAAAAGCGCATTGCAGAGCATTCCTTTTGATTTAGTTCTTACAAGTCCTCTTCAAAGAGCAAGAGAAACTTCCAACCTAGTGGGACTTACAAAACAGGCAGAGGTCTATGATGACCTACGCGAATGGAATTATGGAAAATATGAAGGCCTGACCAGCGAAGAAATTGCAAAAATAGATCCAAAGTGGAGCCTCTTCTCTCAAGGAGCGCCGAGTGGAGAGTCTCTGCATGATATTTTGCAAAGAGCTGATAGGATCATTGAAAAGGTTTTAGAAGCTTCTGGCAATGTTGCGATCTTCTCGAGCGGCCATATTTCCAGAGCCCTGATTGCAAGATGGCTTCATCTTCCCGTGCAAGAGGGAAGGTTCTTTTACATCTCTCCTGCCTCGATATCTATTCTTGGGTTTGAACATAATGGTCCCGTGATTCTTGGGTTAAACCATCTATGCCATTTGTCCTAGAATAGTTTAGGAAAACAAACCGATTGTTTTTTTAAAGAAAATAATGTAATTTTAAATTATGTCAAATAGATTAGGAAACCGCATCCATGTCGATTGCTTGGATTTTTCTTTTATTAGCAGGATTCTTTGAAATTTGCTTTACTGTAGCTCTTAAATATAGTCAGGGATTTACAAAATTTTTCCCGAGCCTAGTTACAGTCTTCTTCATTTTCCTGAGTTTTTTCTGTGTGTCGCAGTCAATGAAAGTGATTTCAGTCGGTACAGCATACGCTGTTTGGGCTGGAATTGGAGCTGCAGGAACTGTTCTGACCGGAATCATCTTTTTTGGAGATTCCTACCACATTGTCAGACTTCTTTCTATCTTCTTAATCATCATCGGTATCATTGGTCTTAAATTGACCAACATCGACTAACCTTTTAGAAGTTGCTAAAACTTGAGATTGTATTTTAGACACGTCCCTTTTTAAATTCTCTCTCAGATCTTTCAAAAAGCAATGATCAAATGCCTTTTTTAACTCTTTAGTTGATTGTAGACTTCTTTAGGATCTTTGGATTCAAAGTCTCTAGTTAATTTCTGAATATACACAACGGCGCTGTCTACAGAGTTCCAAAGTTTATGAAAATGACTAAATGAGCTTTCATACCTTTTCTAATCACCTTCTTGCTGGCTTCAACAGCAAAAGTAGCTTCCCCATTTTTGACGATTTATAAGAGAATATGTAACGAAAGCCGTTATGGTTCCAACGCTTGCTCCAACAACGGTTAATATTTCAGCACTTAATTTTTTCGAATCGGTACAATCTTCAGAGTTATTACACGTAGCCAAAAGTGCTGTACCTACAATCAAACAAACTACAGAAGCACAACAAACTACAGAAGAAACTCTAGTCACTGGAGTCTGATATCTGATCAAGTCATCTGCGGTTAATTCAAGAGTTCGAGGTGTGTGTAGGGGGGTTACCGACCAATCATTTAAAGAGCCATTTTGTTGATTCGGTAATCCAGCACCTACACCTGCGTTTGGAACTAAACTTGTAGTCTCAGTTGCCGATGCCATAAAATTTCTCCTTCGAAAAAGTGCTTTTCTATTTTTATTAGAGAGATACTCAAAGATTTTGGATGAAAGACTGAAATGAGTGTATTCTCAATGATTTTTCCCAGCTAGAAAAAAAATCAAAATAATGAAGAATATACTTATGAAAAAGTTTGCTAGAGACTAATGATACGAAGAGGCTTTAAATTTGACTACCTCTCTAAGGTACAAGAGTTACCTTACCAGAGCCTAGGTGATAGTATCCACCGACAATCTTGAGCTTTCCCTCTTGAACAAACTTTTTTAAAAAGGGATCATTCTCAAGCTGTTTTCTCACCCTTTGTACGTTTAGCTCGATTACATGGGGAAGAAAATCCCCTTCCATTTCTTTCGCTTGCGAAATGGCAGGCTCGATCATCCTGGCAATGGACGGCATATCTCGAATTGCGTCGCCGCCTGCAACTACGCCTTTAACAGCTCCGCAGTTCTCATGCCCTAATACCATAACCAGACAAGCTTTGAGCTGATCTACTGCATATTGAATGCTTTCTAAGCCCATCTGTCCGGCCACGTTACCAGCAACACGTACGACAAAGGTATCTCCAAGGCCTCGATCAAAGATTAACTCCGGAGCAATCCTTGAATCAGAGCAACTTAAAATAACGGCAAAAGGCTCTTGTTTTTCCATCAGGGTTTCTCTATGAGCCCCACTTTGGTTGGGGTGTATGCGCTCATCTTTCACATATCTTTCGTTTCCTTCCATCAGCATTCGAAGAGCGTAATCACAGCAACTTTCCTCTCCGTGAATAGAGATAGTGGAAAGTAGACCTAAACAACAAGTAACAACTGTGAAAATTCTCATAAACCCTCTGAAATATGTTTTCTTTCAGATCTATCAGAATATTTTGATATTTACAATGAGGCAGCTTTAGAAAGACGATTCATCAAGGCTAAATCCTGAAGAATCTCAGGGCTGCAATAGACTAAAATTTTCTCATACCCTTCCGAATCACACCTGCGAAGAGTATGATAGAGGCTATGACGAGACAGAGTAGCAAATGTTGTAAAATCCACCTCTTTTTTTATCTCGGTTGGACCTACAACCATCACTTTGTAGTTCTTAAAAGAGATCGCTTCACGCAGGAGTGCATCCCAGGAGGTAAAAAGCTGCAGCTCGCCTTTTGGAGAATAATGGCGATACTTGACCCCAGGGCAAAGTACCTTTTTTTCCGATTCTCTGGAAAAAGTGTATGTTTCGACGGGCTTTTTCACGACTTGCTCAATTTGCTCTGCCGAAATAGCGCCGGGTCTTAGAACCACCACCCTATCACCTTGCAGTTGAACAATGGTTGATTCGATTCCACACAAGCATCCTTCTGCTTCTATAACAGCTGCAATTTTCCCCTCAAAATCTTCTAAAACATGCGAAAAGCAAGTCGAACTTGGTCTACCTGATACATTCGCCGAAGGAGCAACTAAGGGCTCACCAACTAAGGAGATCAAATCTCTAGCAAGGGGATGGTTTGGCATACGAACGCCTAGCGTGTCCAGCCCCGCTGTTGCTATATCCGGAACGCTTGGATGGCGCTTGCAAACGATAGTCAAAGGGCCTGGAAAAAAAACCTCGGCTAAACGAATAAAATCCTCACTTAGCTCTATCGCGATCATAGAAATCTGTTCCAAAGAAGAGATATGTGCGATCAAAGGATTATCGCTCGGCCTTCCTTTCACAGAAAAAATTTTTTGAATCGCCTCTGGATCAAAAATACGGGCGCCTAGGCCATACACAGTTTCTGTTGGGAAAGCAACGATTTCTCCCATGCGGAGAAAATGGGCCGCTTTCTCTAGATCTTTAGGGGCTAAAAGCTCCGTATTCATAAAAAAAATTTTACCTTTTACTTTTTACTATTTCCAAAACGATCTTCTTCGTTATATAATACAAAATTAGCGATTAAAAAGGGGGCTTACCTTGAAACTTTCTGCTTGGATTACTTTTTTTTATGCCATAACCATCATAGCGGGTGGGACGATGGGCTATATTAAGGCTGGAAGTACCATTTCCTTAGTTTTAGGGAGTGTCTCTGGTCTATTTCTATTAAGTACTATGATTGCTACCTGGAAAGGCAAAATGATCGGCCTATACAGCGCAATTTTCTACGCGGGTATTTTAGACGCATTTTTTACCTATAGGCTCGTTAAAACCCAGCAATTTATGCCATCTGGTATTATGTGCATTCTCAGCTTAGCTTTTGTCGGATTCATTACCCTTCAAATTCGCAAATTGTCGAGAAAAAGTTTAGAGAAGACCTAAGTGCAATCTCCTTCTCAAGAATTCTCGGTAAAAGAAAAGAGCTTTGTAGTACTCGCATCTATTTTTTGCGTAGTTCTCATTATAACGAACTTTCTTGGAACTAAAATTTTTAGTTTCTTCTCCTTACCCTTGCCTGCAAGCGTGATCATTTACCCGATCACTTTTGTTTTCAACGCCCTCATTACTGAAATTTACGGAAAAAGCCATGCCCGTTTTGTGGTGTACTTAGGCTTTTTCGTTACTCTTTTCGCCTTTTTGTTTGTACACCTCATCATTTCACTCCCGCCTCATCCGTTTTGGATTCTTTCTCCCGAGGTAAGTCACTTATCCACTGAAGAATCTCAACAAGCTCTCAAAGTCACCTTTCATGCAAGTGGGATTATGCTTGGCTCCTCTCTATTTGCGTACCTTTGCGCGCAGCTCACAGATGTGTTTGTCTTTTCTAAGCTTAGAGTGAAAACAAACGGCAAAGCTCTTTGGCTTCGCAGCGGTGTAGCTATCGGCGTTTCACAAGCCGTTGATACGACAATCGTATCTCTTCTTGTTCTCTTTTTTGGATTACACATGGACCTTTCTAAGAGCTTCTACCTTATCCTAACCACCTACAGTGTCAAAATGGCTGTAGCCTTTTTGGCTACACCCTTACTGTATGTGCTAGTGAGGTTGTTTAGAAAATTATCTCGTCCTTCCATAACTTTGGAAACAGCCTAAAGCGGCTTTACGCTTCTTCAGTGTACCCTCTTAAACATTGATTTCTCTCTCATGTATCTTACTTTCACCTATCGAAAAAATTCACACTCCCCTAATCTTATCAAAATCTTTATAAAAAGGAGAAGATCATGTCCGTACAGTCTACTACTACCATTTTGTACATCCGTCATGCCGAGACTCCCAATAATGCAACCAAAATGAGAAGAGGAGAAAAAACGAACGAACCGTTAAGCGATATAGGCATGTTGCAAGCCGCAACCCTCGCCTATCATTTTGCAAGAAAATACCCGGATACAAGTATGATGTATACTTCTCCAAAACTAAGGACCATCCAAACAGCTACAGAAATCTCTACTACACTATTTGGTAAGGTCGATTTGAAAGAAGATCAAAGGCTCATCGAAGTCGTAAGCGGTCTACAAGAAGACACTTCCTATGAAGAGGCAGCTAGAATTTCAGAAGACTATAATAGATTAATAGTAGATACGTACTCGGATCCAAATGATAGACCTCAATTTCCTGGAGGAGAGAGCAACAACCAAGCGATAGAGAGAATGGAAGCCTTCGCGCTGGAGATTGCAGAAACCCACCCAGGTGAAAAAATCGCCACAGTCACGCACGCCCATGCGCTTGACCTCTTTTTAAAGAACCTCTTTCCAGAAGCCCCAAGATTAAAAAACTGTGACGTGATCGAGCTTTTTTGCGACCCCTCCAGCGAAGATAACGCGTTTACCTTAGGAGAACATAGAAAATTTTCCGACTGGAAAGTTTAATCCGATGAATGAAATTTAGTGCGCAGCTTTTTTTTCAAAGAAAGCTGCTTTTTCTCTTTTAAGACTTTTTCCTTCGCTCTTCTAGGCTTTTTTGTAGCAATCCTAGGGAGAGGCTTTTCATTCGTGCGCGCAACTTTTGCGCGCAGCTTTTGGAGGCAAATCAACTTGTTGAGGTATTGACTTCTTTCCTGGCTACAAGTGACGGTAATCCCTGTAGGAAGGTGCTTTAAACGAACAGCGCTATCCGTTGTATTGACATGCTGCCCGCCGCTTCCGCTAGAGCGATAACTTTGCACTTCACACTCATCCAATAGCCTTTGATCAGAGGTGGGCAAAGTAATCACATCCCCTATCAATTCCTCATTTTTGTGCATATTTTTCATAGCGTTTTTCAAGCATTTTCCAATCAATGTTTTGGAAAACGGCCCCAATATATTTACTTCGATCTAATTCATATTCTACCATGTAAGCATGCTCCCACACATCCATAGCAAAGACAATCTTGCTCCCCACTAGGTTTCCAACATTATGCTCATTCACCCAAATGTTGTGCAAAAGACCGCTCCCCTCTTCGATATATAAAACCACCCAGCCAATGCCTCTAGACATGCCTAAGGAGGTGAATTCCTTCTTCCATTTCTCATATGACCCAAAGCGGCCTGAAAGGGCCTTATAGATGCCAGAATTGGGGTCGATTTTTCCGTCCCCTCCTAAATTCTCAAAATAGTACTCATGGAGCCGCATTCCATCGAATTCCCAAGAAAAGCGTCTTTTTAAGGCGCTATACTCATAGGAAGAGGCTTTGTCTTCATCCGCTAAGCCTTGGAGCATCCCCTGCAGGAGGTTACAGTTTTTCACATATCCCGCATATAAGGTAAAATGGATATCCAGTAGCTTGTCACTAAACCCAGGCATCCCCTTTAAATAGGAAAAATCCCTAACCTGATAAGAATCAGTAGTTTTCGAGACATCTGCAAACGCAAACAATTGAATATAAGCACATAACAGTAAAAGTAAAATTCTAGTCGTTTTTGCCATATTGGACTCCCATAAAAAAGCCCCATAGTAGCAAATACCCCATATTCTTAAAGATTTTTTTACCTATCCCCCTTGAAATGGGGTAAATAAACAGTTCATTTTATCATTTATAATACATTAATTATAAATAGTTTAAATTAGCAACAAATATAGTAAAATTTTTACTTGATTTTAACTATAAAATTTACTATATTAT